>CAZOUO010000016.1:0-27122 GCA_964582975.1 uncultured Thermotogae bacterium
ATCGTGTACTGTCCGAAGAGCTCGGCGAGGCCCACAGTCACGGGGGCTCTTTCTGGACCTTTGGTCAGGATCAATGCGAACATGAACTCATTCCAAGCCCTGATGAAGGCAAAAACACCCGTTCCGATGAAACCCGCGCGGGCAAGTGGGGCAACAATGGAAAGCAACGCTCGGAATCGACTGCATCCGTCTACCAAGGCTGCTTCCTCCAGAGAAACGGGAATGGAATCGAAATAGCTTTTTAGCAGCCAGGTGACCAATGAAAGGGCAAAAGTCGTATCGACCAAGATCAGCGCGATGTACGTGTCGTAGATCCCCAATGCTCGGGACAGATTGAAATACGGAATCATCAAAACGGCTCCGGGAAACATCTGAAGGGCAAGAATCGCCAACATCAAGCCACGTTTGGCGGGTAGTCTGAAGCGCGAGAGGCCGTAGCCGGCAAGCGCGCCAAGAAAGACGCACAGCAGGGTGGAGGAGATTGAGATCAGGTAGCCATTGAGGAAATAGCGCAGGTATCGCTGTTGGGTGAGCACAGACGTGTAGGGTTGAAGCGTCCATCGCTGCGGCAGCAACCTCGGCGGGTAGGTGAAGATCTCCGGGTTCGGTTTAAAAGAAGTGAAAAAGCCAAAGATCACCGGAAAAAGCACCACGAGGGTGATCAAGGTCGTAATCGCATAGAGGAGGATGTGCTTGATGCGTTGCCTGGGGAGTTTCACGCGGCCACCTCCTCTCGCCGGATGGCGATGAACACGTAGGCCGAAATGCAGATCGCCATGATGAGCGCGATGACGACACCCACTGCTGATCCGTACCCCAGCCGAAAATCGCGCAGACCCTTCTGGTAGAGAAAAAAGCTGATCAGGTAAGTACTGCGCAGCGGTCCTCCTTTGGTCATCGTCCAGACGAGATCGAAGTGGATGAAGGAGGTGGCAAAGTCGATCAAGATCACCGTCAAAACGAGCGTACGCATCTGGGGGAGCGTTACGTAGATGAAGCGGTGGAACCAGTTGGCACCGTCCACTCGCGCCGCATCGTAGAGAATCTTCGGGATCGACTGCAGCCCCCCTAAGATGAGGATCATGTAGAGCGGGAAGTACACCCAGCTGTTGACGAGCATCACCGAGAAAAGCGCCCAATTGGAATCCCCCAGAAACGCAATCTGCTCGACGCCGAATTTACTGAGACCGTAGTTCAACGGCCCCAACGGTCGAAACAGGAGCCCCCAAAGAAGAGCCGCTGCCGGCGGCGAGAACAGGAAGGGGAGGATGAACGCGCCACGAAAGAAATTTCGGATCTTGACGTTCGGCCAGCGGGCGTTGAGCAGCAGCGCGATCGGATAGGCAAAGCCGAGGTGAAGGGCAATCGAGCCCAAAGTGAAGATGAACGTGTTGCGGACACTGATCCAGAAAAGGGGATCGGAAAAGAGGTGTTCGTATTGCTTGAGGCCAACGTATTGAAACCCACCCACCTGAGCCGAATACTCCTGGAAGCTTCTCTGAATGACCCTGAACAAAGGAAACGCAATGCTCAAAAAGAGCAACAACAGCGCTGGAGAAAGGAAGGCAACGCCTTCCACATCATAACGGTCGCGAAACCGTCTACGCACGCTGCCTCTTTTCTTTTCAGTAGGAATCGCGGAGCAGGGCATTTGCTGTTATTCCCTGCTCCGCTACATGTGATTTGCTTTACCTACCCACCACCGGTGACTGTCGCGTTCCACTCGCGAGCCGCCTCGTCAAGCGCCTGCTGGGCAGACTTGAGACCGAGGAAGTACTCCTGAGCGTGGGCCATGATGACGTTACACAGGTCGCCGAGAGAAGGCAAAGCTATCCAGGACCTTGAAGCGGGGTTGGATACCATCTTGCTGTACGGTCCGAGCATGGGGTCTCCGGCGAGCTCTGGAGCCTCGAGTGCCGCCGTGTTGGCCCATGTCAGGGATCTCTCCTCGATCATTTTGGTGGCCACTTCGTAGCTCACCAGGTGTTCGAAGAACGCCCAGGCGAGCTCAGGATGCTCGGTCTGCGAGGAGATGGCTACCCCACTTCCCGTAAGCAGGTACCCACCGGTGCAATCCTCAAAAGGCGGGGTGAAAGCCACCTGAATGTCGGGATTGCGTTCAAGTGCTACGCCCTTTTCGAACGGGCCGCTCAGGATCATCGCCACCTGTTCGGCAGCGAAAAGTTCCCGGAACTCCTTCTCTCCGGTGGCAAGAGCGCCTTTAACGGTACCCGGGTAAACCAGGTTCTCATCGAGTAGGCTCTTCCAGTATTCCAGGGTCCGCACTCCGGCTGGGGAGTCGAACCGGGCAAGCCCGTTTTCGTCAACCATGTGGCCTCCAGCCTGAATCAGTCGGGTCCAGAAGTCGTAGAGCATGAAGTGACAGGAGCTTTTCATCGCGAATGGAAGGGCGATACCCCACTTCTTCGCCACTGGATCGTAGAGCGCCGTCAGTACCTCCCTGAGCTCCTCCCAGTTGGTAGGAGGCTCAAGCCCTGCTTCCTCTAATAGCTTGACGTTGTAGATGACCCCGTAGGAGTTTGTATAGAGGTAGGCCATGATGGCCCTTCCTTTGTAGTTGATAAGCCAAGCGGGGTTATATTGGGAATTGAACTTGTCGGAGGCACTGGCCGCCAACGGGGTCAAGTCGGCAAGGAGGCCGAGCCGGTCAAACGCGTCCGACCACATCACCTCCATCCCCATGATGTCTGGACAGTCGCCTGCTTGGCAGAGCGTTAGAAGTTCGTCAGAAAACGCATCGTGGGGGACAAAAAACGCCTCTATTTCCACATCCGGATGAGCATTCTCAAACGCGTCAATAATCCACTCGATCGTGTCCTCGCCCCATTCCGGATCCCACCACTCGGCCCAAACCAGCTTCGTTTTCGCGTGACACACCCCTAGGGTTGCGCCAAGAAACAAGGTCAACAGCAATCCTACTCCTAAAGCCTTTACCAACTTCCGATTCATTTGTACCTGCCTCCTTTCACTGCAATTTGTGGGTCTCTGGCTCTGTTATGAGCCTCTTTTTCAATAAGACACCACCTCCTGTTTGGACCGCCCATCACCCCTTAGAAACGACTTTCCAACTTTGCTCAGCCGCACCGCGGAAGCGACTTACGAGGTCTGTTCGCGGCCCTGTTCCTTCAGGTGCTGGCCGATCACCTCGGCAGGGCACCGTCCTATATTCGGGTACCCGAGATGTGGGCGCTTTGTGTTGTAGTACACCAACCATCTATTCAACGCCGCTTGTAGTGCCTCCACGGTAGCGTAGGGTTCGCCTCGGAATGCCTTAGGTACAAACTCGCTGAGCACAACCCAACGGAACCGGTCGACAAAGCCATTTGTAGAGGAGCCTTCGCCTGAGGACGTTGAGTGTCCGATACCTGTAAGGTTCAAATAGAACTCATAGGGGTGGGTCTCCTTACCACAGTATTCCTTATTCCTGCCTGTGAGGATCGCGGCAATCTCAAGCCCTCTCTCCTTGTAGAAAGGAAGAACCCGATTATTCAGGAGGAGAACTGCATGCTCACTAGGCTTCCGTGTGTATAGACGTGCGAAGGCGTAACTTCCATAGGTATCGACCACCACTTGTAATCGCACCGTGTCGTGCAAGCTGCCCACAGTGAAAGAATCCTGGCACAGAAGTTCCCCGGGACGTGAACTTTCGCTTTGCCGCTCTCGGAAGCAGGGATTTTGCTTCTCCAGCCACGCCATCTGCTCGGGGGTGAGGGGGACGTCTGTTTCTAGCGCTCTTTCTTCGAGCGCTAGCCATCGCTCCTTGCGTGTTCCCATTCCGTTACGCTTAAGGATCTTTTGGATTGTCGGACCGCTGACTGAGAATCCCAACAGCGATAAGTACTTCGAGATCCGATAGCAGCCCCAAGATGGATGCATCTGAGAAAGTTCTATGATTCTTTCGACTAGCGATTGAGGAGTGGCAAGAGGATGGGCCACATGGACAGGCGGAAGGTTCTTTAGCCCCTCTAGGCCGTAGGCTTCAAATCGACGCTTGTACTCGTAGAATCGCGAACGGCTGATCCCCTTCCGTTTGCAAGCTTCCGTGACATTTCCCAGAGCCTCGGCTAGCTCCAATACGGACAAACGATGGCGTACCAACTTGTCCTCGGTATGCATGACAGCTCCTTCAGCATCTAAGTGTAGACAAAGATGCTTAATAGATCAAGAAGCAGAAATATGCATTGCAGAGTGTGTGCTTCGCTCTCATTGTCCGTATCAACTAAAGTATAGAAGAAATATGCAGAAAAGAGATACCTGTCTTTTCGAATTGTATCGGCGTTCCTTAATAATTCTTTACATAATCACGTACGTGTGGTACGATGAGGGACTAGAAAGGTTGGTGGGGCAACCCAGAATTTCTGTAAGATGCAGCCTGTGAGCATCCTTCGCGTACTGTATCTGTATTACGGGACAAAAGAGCGGGGATGTGAGCTTCGTTAAGCTCTATCTCTTCAGAATCTGAAACGGAGGGAATATGGACGCTGTAAAAGCGATGCTTTCACGAAGAAGTATTAGGAGCTACACCACCCAGCCGGTCCAGGACGAAGTGGTAACCGAGCTTCTAACAGCTGCCATGAGCGCTAGCTCTGCCGGCGACGCACAGCCTTGGCATTTTATCGTTATCCAAGAACGCCGAGTCCTCGACAAGATTGCCAAGCTTCATCCACATAGCCAAACGATAGGAAAAGCGCCAGTAGTCATAGTGGTTTGTGCCGATGAACGGGCGCAGAAGTACATGGGCCTTTTGGTGCAAGACTGCGCCGCAGCCACGCAGAATCTTATCGTCGCTGCCCACGCAATGGGTCTAGGAGCAGTCTGGTTGAGGGTGTTTCCTGTAAAAGAAATGATCAGTGCGGTCAGGGAGGCATTGAGCACACCGAAACACGTCACGCCTTTTTCTCTAATCCCCCTTGGATACCCTGCAGAAAAGAAGCTTCCCCTAAATCGGTATTCTAGTGAACGTATTCGCTACAATACCTGGTAACTGCTGTCGTGAGTTCGTGAGCTTCGCTCTCGGGTCTGCGGGTTGGAGGCGTCGTCGTGTCTTTGGCGGTTTTGTTGTGCGCCAAAACCTTCAAGGGTCATCGAGCGAAGCTTCTTCGCCTCACAGACACATACTCCATGGGATGAAAACCCGGTAACCATTCTGGACTCAGCGGGCCGCGTGGTAAGACACAGGCCCCACAAGGTCCATCACGGAGGACGTGTTCAGATACACCACCAGCGATTGCGCCGTCTTCCACTCCAAAGGAAAATTTGAACGCTTCATGGACTCAGAACCGAAGCTTCCCGAATTCTAACACCTCTGGTAGTAGTACAGTTTCAAAGGAGACGCGGATTTCATCGGGCAACTGTACGAGGTCTTCTGGCGCAACGTGCGAATCTTCATCATCGCAGTGATGAAGCGAGTTTGATTTTGACACGATCGGTGATATCGACGAGCTTCGCTGTATTCCCGTAGAAGACAGTATTTGCAGCTTGAAGAACTAGATCGTGGCCATCAGCTGCTGCAATCTGCGTGGCGATCTGTTCGATTGTGCGAGCGGCTGCCTGAGTGGCAAGCTGATCCACTTGTGCCACCGCATCTACTAAAGCCTTGAACCGGAATTCGTATTCCTGCTGCTCGATTCTGTCCACAAGTGTGTCTTTCACCAATTCCCTTACCTCGTTGACCACCGGTTGGGCCTCCGTCCTTAGGCGTTCCAAATCCGGCTGGATATCCGATAGGTTGGGCAAGGTAAGCATCGCTTCAATTACTTCCATGGCAACGTCCAGTCTTGCTTCAAGGAGTTCACTTCGAAGCTGTTGGCTATAAATCTCGTATTCTTCCTTAGCGATTTCCTCGGTTGTGTACTGACGGTAGAGATCAAGGATCTCCCGCCGCTTGTTGGCGACTTCTTTTCGAAGATCTTTTACTGTACTATAAAACACGGTAAACGCCTCATCCGCGTCGAGAAGCCCAACCAAAATGGACGACTGCGTGGTGGCACTGCTCTCCAACTTCGCAACCCTTGTCCGCAGTTCCCTCAGCTTTTTCGCACCGATTCCCTGTTCGCTAAACGAAGCAAGTTGCCCAATCAATCCAACGGCTGCGAAAAACAGCGCCAGCCACGTGATGAGTCGTCCGAGCTTTGAGGTTTTGGTATCAGAGAACTCTGAGTTAATTCGTCACTTCCTCGCTCAATTCACGAGTTGTCTTAAGAGGGTGCGGGGGGAGTTCTAGCTTCCCCCGGTGGGCCTTCTGGCTCTTCGGATCTTTCTTCGACATCCGCCTCAACTGAACGTCGCCAGGCGGCATACTCGTCAATGAGTTCCTCTGGTGATGCTTGTTCAAAGACGCGGGTGAGCTTAGTAGCCACCGGGCGGCTTAGAAGTATGTTAGCGCCGCCCTCCACCATGAGGAGGTTCTCCAATCTCATTCCAGCCCTTTCCGCAAATTCAGTGCGGCCTAGACCCAACGATTCGCGCCTCTGCTGAATAGGATTTTTCGGCATTGTCATGTAATCGCCTCCTTTTTGTTGTTCAAAGCACATCTCTTTCTCTTCTTGCTGGCGTTGGCAATCTTTCCAGATACTTCATGAGCCAGTTGTCTGATCTTCCCGGCTTTTCTCGCTTCTAACACTTTTCCGTATTAAGTGAAGGAAAAGCGGAGGGAAGACAAGGCCTGCCAAAGCAAGGAGCATCCACGCTGCTGTAAGGAAACCGCTGTGGCGGCGGCTGAACCAAGCAGCCTCTACCTGGAGTGCCAAATAGCGCATCCCTGCATTATCGGATTCCCCCCACACTTCCAGAATATCGATAGGAAGCTGATCGGGATCGTATTCTTTGAGCAGCTTTGCTGCTTGGGCCTTGTCTTGCCAATCCCCCACCATGAAGTGGCGGAGTCTCCTAATCTCATCAAGAGATGCTGTCTTAGTCATCGCCATCCGCCTTTTCTTACAGGTTTGACCTCTTACACGTCCCGCTGACGGAGCAAATAGGGCACGGCGCACATCGCTATCAGAAGCGTCAGGATTATGGGAATGGATAGAACTGGGTCATCGTGCAACGCTTGGCCAAGCGAAGTCATGCTCGCGTATGTGAACATGCCCAGGCCCAGAAGGGTGACTCCACGGCCCCAGGGCGCCCGTGCCCACCACCCTGTGATCCCAACCAGCGTTGTGGCTGCCATGAGCAGATCTCCGAGCATGTTTCCAATGGGGACAGTGCCCAGTGTCTGATATGTCAAAAGGCCTTTTCTAAAACTACCCTGGGCAAGCTTGATTGCCCAGATTTGAAAGACCGCAACGCTATCTACAATCAGCAGTACCAGGAGAATGAGCCGTACCCATATTCGTTTTTTCATCAATATCACCGTTGGACACAACTCGGTTTTTTCGTTGCTATCAACTCTTGGTTGATTTCTTTCACCAAACGCCACAGGTTGGGGCAGGGACAGCGAGGAAGCCCCGATCGCGTTCAGAGCTACTGCCCCCGCCCGTCTACTCATCGAGGTAGAGACACCTAGCCTGCTTGGAAGTAGGTTAGGTGGCCGTTGGGTGGTGACACGACTAGAGGGGGACATGTGTGCCTATGTACCCCTTGAGGGCCTCGATGAGCTCGTCATCGTCAAGCGAAGGATTGGCATCCTCCGCTAGCTTTTCTAACCTCGGATCGTCGCTGCCTTTGGCAAGTCGCTGTAGCAGCCGGATCAAAATGTCGGTGTCTTTAGGATTAGGTGTAGTTTGGTCAGTCTGACCCATGCAAACCTCCTTTCCTAAGCGACAAAACATGAGCGCGCATTCAACTGCCAAGGATCTTTCATCGCGAACGATTCTATGCGCGTACTTATGCGCGAGGTCCACCTAGCGCTAACAAATCCCCCTTACTCGCTAGATGATCGATCGCATCTTAGTGACGGTCGCCTATGCCGACCTAGAGGATGGGAAACGAGTTTCCCAGACGAAGATGAACCGCCTTCCACTGATACTTCTTGAAAGCCTTCACAAACTCACCTCGCTTTCACACAACACCCTAAAGGATCTCCCGAGCGATTTCAACTCCGGGACTCAGTTTCATCAGATAGGGCCCAAGTACTTATCAGGACAGCCCTGTTCTCCTTTGTCCTCTGCTTTCACTCCTCCGAGCAGATGAGAGGGGAATGCCCATACGAAAAAAGCAGGGTGAGATTTAAGCTAGCCACAACACAGTACCGCGGTCACAATCAATTCAATTCTCCTCCCAATACCTTTGTGCCAACCTTCTTCCGAAACACGTTCCAGATCATGTCGTCAAGAGCCCGGTTTGAAGTAGGTACCTAGATCGTGAATTCTCAGCTCCTTGAAGAGCGCTGAACTGTCTGGTTGATTCCAATCAGGAAATGTCGGAGCATCAGGTAGAAGCGAAGTTGCGCTTAGCAAATCGTTGATAGGAGTGTGAAATCAGATGTTACGTTTCAAGAAGATCCTTTGCCCGACGGATTTCAGTGATCCCTCACATGAGGGTCTTAGGATGGCAAATGAGATCGCTTCGGAGGTGATGGCAGAGCTGTATCTTGTACATGCACTTGAGCCAATCCCACCGGCCCCGACCCCTGCGTTTTCCGCAGCCGCGGCCTTCGATGTTACGGGATACGAAAAGGAACTAGAGGTGGCCGCCAAGAAGCACCTTCTAGAACTGGTTGACAAGCATATCTCAAAAGAAACAAAGACGCACACCATTGTGGCTCGCGGTAATGCATCGGCAGAGATCGTTCGCGTTGCTGAAGAAGAGAAAGTTAATCTAATCGTGATTTCAACACACGGGAGGACGGGGTGGAAACGCCTTGTATTTGGTTCGGTTGCGGAGAAGGTGGTACGGCTGGCTCCAATTCCAGTCCTTACCGTACCTCAGCCAGAGCAAGAAGGCTGAAGTGGTCATTCCAAGTGTACAATGGAGAATGCCCAGGTAGACCACCAAGAAGGAGAATGAGGCGTGGTTGACAGAGAAGCGCGTCTATCTGTGCGCGATTTGGAGACATTGCTCGAAGCTGATGAAGGGCTCAGAGTTTCGCTGTACATGCCCGCCGTCCCTTCTGATCCAGCTGGCCAACAAATCATACTGAAGAATCTGGTGGGAGAGGCTGAACAACGGTTGGTAGATGCTGGGCTTCGCTCACCCGATGCAAGGGATCTGTTGAGGCCCGCGCGCGAGCTCCTGCAGAAGTTGTCCTTTTGGCGGAACCACAAGGAAGGTTTGGCCATGTTTCTTGCCCCAGAGTTCTTCGGTGTTCATCGCCTTCCTTTGGAGTGTGATGAGCTCATAGTCGTATCGGGACGATTTCACATCAAACCGCTATTGCCATTCTTCAGCGGGAATCGACGTTTCTACGTTCTCGCTCTAAGCCAGAATGATGTGCGGCTGTTTGAAGGCACCCACTACGGCATCAATGAGCTCGAGTTGAAAGCGATTCCAACCAGTCTCTCGGAGGCACTTCAGCGTGACACACCTGAGAAGCACCTCCAGTTTCATACGCGCACACCAACGCAACGTGCTGCGCTGTTTCATGGTCATGGCGGTGGTGCTGACGAATCGCGCCACAAGCAAGACATCTTGAAGTTCTTCCAGCAGGTGGCGGATGGACTCTCTAACCTGCTTGCGACTGAGAATGCCCCTCTTGTTCTTGCCGGTGTTGGGTACATCCTAGCTATCTACAGGGAAGCAAATACGTATGGGAACCTGCTCGCAGACGAGATAACTGGCAACCCTGAGAACTTGACCCCAGAAGAGCTACACAAGGAGGCCTGGGCAATTGCGGGGCCAGTCTTTCAGAGAGACCAAGAGAAGGCTGTCGCACGCTATCACGAGATGAAGGCCGAAGGACTGGCCACAACCGCACTAGAAGGAATCGTCTCCTCAGCGTATTTCAAACGAGTAGAGACGTTGTTTGTCGCGATTGGCTACCAGCGATGGGGACGCTTCGATCCCGATGCAAACGTAGTATCCGTGCACGAAGAAGAGGAATCAGGCGACCAAGATCTGCTCGATTTCGCTGCAGTACACGCATTGCTGAACGGTGGGGCGGTTTATGCAGTGGAGCCGGCTGAGGTCCCCGATGCCGCTTCAATTGCTGCAGTACTTCGGTACTAAGAGATCAACCTTTGCAGACTACTACGCAAACATACATTTCTGTATCCCAGAAAACCCGATAGGGGACTCTTACACACAGTAATCCCCGTGGTCGCGTTGAAAGTTTCGTGAATGCGAAGTCCCTTTTTGTCGCCAGAAGCAGAAGTTGTTTTGGAGCATCTCTGACGGTCTTCGTTCAGGGACTTCTTTTCTGCGGACTTCGCAGAGCAGACAATCCCGGGTAGAGCCCCTTTCGACTTGTCCGGGGAGTACTATAGGGATTTCTTAGCGAATGGAGTTCAGCATCAGAGCGAAGAGACGCTCGGTATCTGCTCCCCGACACAGCTCACTACCAGGAGTCATTGCCGCAGCGCTCCCTGCGGCTACACCAAGTCGGATGGCTTCTTCAATCGGCTTGCCTCTGGCGAGCGCCAGAGCAATTCCAGCAACAGAACTGTCGCCGGCACCCACCCGGCTCTGCATGGAGACCGTGGGAGCAGAGATACGTTCCTGCTCTGTTTTCGATGCCCAGAGAGCCCCAGCCGCTCCCATTGAGACGACCACATTTTCGCTTCCCCCATTTTTAACACTATCTGCAGCTACCTGCCCTAGAACGGATTCGTCATCGATTTCGTGGCCGCACAGTTGCCCAAGCTCGCGAAGGTTGGGCTTGATTAAGAATACCCCAGCGTCAACAGCGTGACGAAGTGGTTCACCGGATGTGTCCACAATGACTCGACTGCCATGCTTTCTCATTGTGTCCACGAGAAGAGCATAGAATGACGTGGGCACACCAGGTGGCAGACTGCCACTGGCAACGACTAGGTCTGGAGATCGCTCAAGCGAATCCAATTCGCTCAGACAGGTTTGCCATTCTTGCTTGCTCAGTGTGGGCCCAGGAAACAGGAAGCGAAACTGGTGATGGCTTCTTTGTCTAACAACTCGCCGAGCAGCTCACCACTACTTCCTCCGCACGTGTAGAAGGTGAACGATGTACCCCCCAATCGTGCGATAGCCTTGGAAACGTTGATTCCCCCGCCACCAGCTTCGTATTCAGGCGTCGTGCAGCGAAGCTTAACCGCTCCGATTACTTGGTCAACTCGAGCGGAGATATCTATGGATGGGTTCATGGTCAGGGTGGCAATTGTCTTCAAAATGAAACCTCTTATGTTGCGCCCAGCCAAGAACGCCCAGATCAAGGCGTTCTTCTGATCCTGACTCCTCTGCCTACGAGGCAGTTCTTCAAGGTCACTCCCTGCAGATCGCAATCTCGATCGACAACACACCCCGAAATCGAGGCTCCATGAATTCTGCTGTTCTCGAAAATAACGCTGTTGCTGATCTTCGAATCCTCAACGATAACGTTTTGGCCCTGCCACGTCTCGCAGTTGCCGTAGTACTGATGAGCTTTGATGTAAGAGGTGCGATCCCCGATGTCGTGCCAACCTGTTTCGAAGATAAACGGATCAATCTCCCAACCCTTTTCTTTCAACAGCCATTCATTGAAGTATCCGGGGGCATCCTTTCCGGCTTGTGATTTGTTGAAGAACTCGTTGAAAAGAGGTAGAACTTGCTTGGGATAAATATAGCAGGCCGTACTCGCCAACGTACTCTTAGGCTGTTGCGGCTTCTCTTGAAAGTCTACGATCTTGCCATCCTTTACGATGATCACACCGTATCGACCTCGGACCATGTCGGGATCCTTGAGATCGAACAAGGCAATAACCGGCCTTCCTTGATATACAGAAAGAAGCTCCTCGATAGAAAACTCGAAGATATTATCCCCGGCGACAACCAAGATGTCTTCGTCAATTTCTAGTTTTTCAACAAGGAAAGCGATCGCTCCCACTGTACCCAGTTTTTCTTCCTCTCTTGTGGTCTCTTCTACCACCAGCTTCACGTCCCATCCTGACTGCCCGCGCCAGCTTTCAAACCGGCGAACAAAGCGGCGATTTGTGGAGATGATCGGACGACCCGGAAACGGCCCGCTTGCAAGGATGTAGTCGATGATCGGCTTCCCAGCAACAGGGAGCAGCGGTTTGGGTCGGTCAAACGTGATCGGCTGAAGGCGAGTCGCATACCCTCCAGCAAGGATAATCGTCTTCATTGTCTCACCCCACTTTAGTTATCAGTTCCTCCAGTTCGGCAGCTTTCTCGTGCATAAGAACTTCTGTGTCGGCTTCTAGGTTCAGTCGCAGCAAGGGCTCAGTATTGGAGGGGCGCAGGTTGAACCACCAATTATCATATTCCACGGACAACCCGTCCAGGTGTAAGACCCTCCCATCCGTGTATTGCTGTTTCACTTTTTCCATGGCCTGCTTCTTGTCCTTCACAGCGAAGTTGATCTCGCCAGAATGAGCGTACTTAGTAAGGGGAGCGACCATTGAAGCAAGTCTCTCTCCCGAATTGGCCAAGATCTGCAACACCGTCAGCATGGCCAGGATTCCACTTTCACAGTAGAAGAAATCGGAGAAATAGAAATGGAAGGAGAGTTCGCCAGCGAATAGAGCCTTCTCTTTTCGCATCAAAGCCTTTATGAATGAGTGCCCCACCCGGGACATGACTGGGCGGCCCCCATTTGCACGAATGACCTCAGGGACTATCTTGCTTGAGCGCAGATCGTAGAGGATTGTTCCAGGCCCCTTCTTTTCAAGGAGCTTCTTCGCAATCAAGGCGGTGAGCAGATCTCCTCGAACCGCACTACCATCTTCGTCCAAGAAAGCCACCCTGTCGCCGTCCCCATCAAACGCGACTCCGATGGAGTCCGGTTCTTGCGACATGACATCACGCAGGTCTTGAAGGTTTTCTTCTTTCAACGGATTGGCTTCGTGATGAGGGAAGCGCCCGTCGGGTTCGAAGTACAAGGAACGATAGGGTATGCGTTGCGTCTCAAGAATCGCTGGCAAGATCGCTCCAGCCATTCCATTACCCGTATCGATGACCACTCTGTGATCAAGCTCAATGCAGAACCTCTGCGCAAAAAAATCGCGGTACCTTTGGCCAACATCCTCGACAACGACTTGCCTGTCTCCAGCCCGGGGCAAAGACGTTTCAGACGCTATTTTCTGAATTCTCTCTAGGCCTGTCTCGGCGCTGATAGGAATGGCCTCTTCGCGAACGAATTTGAAACCGTTGTAGCCTTGCGGGTTGTGCGAAGCCGTGATCATGATTCCCCCTGCAGCGTCTAGGACATTGACGGCGAAATACAGCATCGGCGTAGTGCTCAACCCAATGTCGATCACGGGCATACCACCAGCGTTCAGTCCTTCAACGAGAGCTTCGAACAGCACATCTGAGCTCTCGCGCATGTCCCTGCCGACGACAACGCTCTTCTTATCCATGCCAACAAGATCGCTCTTTGCGAAAGCAGAACCGATGCACCGGCTCACAGTTTCATCGAGCTCATCTGGATAGAGCCCACGTACATCGTATGCCTTGAAGATGCGTTCATACATCAGTAGACCCCTCCCTACCATTATAAGGATGAGACGTCTTCGCGCATGCGGTTGTTAGGAAAAGCGGGATCTCAACAGGACAGCAGAGGCATATGTAAGTTAGTAATATAACATCACATCTATTGTAGTGCAAGATCTATTCAGGCAGTATATGTACAAAGTTGCGTTGGTCTGGATTTCGGTTACACTGTAGAATTAAGAGGGGATAGTCTTGGGTAAGCTCATCATTGTTTCCAACAGGTTACCGATCACCATTGAGCGTTCAAGAGGAAAGCTTGTTGTGACTCCAAGCGTCGGAGGCTTGGCAACTGGTCTTGGATCATTTTATAAGTCACGTGGGAGCGCATGGGTGGGCTGGCCTGGGCTTGCCTCTGGAACGCTAACTGCAAAAGAGGAAAGCGAGATAAATAAACAGTTGAGCAAGGAGGATTGCCTACCTGTCTACCTCTCGCGACGACAACTGGACGGCTACTACAATGGATTCTGCAACAGGACGATTTGGCCCCTTTTTCACTACTTCCCCTTGTACACGCAGTACAACGACTCGTACTGGAAGGCTTACAGCCAGGTCAACGGGATATTTCGCGATGCGGTGGCGGAGATTGCCTCTCCAGAAGACACAATCTGGGTCCAGGATTACCAACTTCTGCTACTTCCGAAGTTGCTTCGTGAACAGCTCCCGAAGGCGAAGATTGGCATCTTCTTACATATTCCTTTTCCTTCGTCCGAGATCTTCCGTCTGCTTCCCTGGCGGGAGGAGCTACTGGAAGGCCTCCTAGGCGCCGACCTGATTGGTTTTCACACCTATGACTACGTCCGGCATTTCATAACCAGCGTTCGCAGGCTACTAGGATTCGGGCAAATTGCCGCTGGCAAGCTAGTAATCGCTGCGGGAGAACACTTGGTCAAAGTAGACGCTTTTCCCATGGGAATAGACTACAAGCGCTTTGCGAAAGCATCGGACGAGCTAGAGATCCGACAGGAAATGGAACAGATTCGCGGTCAGATCGGAGACCGCAAGGTCATCCTATCCTTGGATCGGTTGGACTACACAAAGGGGCTGATTCAACGGCTAGAGGCGTACGATCTTTTTCTGGACAAGTACCCAGAATACAGAGGCAAAGTCACGTTTGTCCTAAAGGCGATCGCCTCTCGTGCTGGGATCACCCAATACCAAGTCCTGAAACGGCGCTTGGATGAGCTAGTGGGCCGAGTCAACGGGAAATACGGATCTCTCGAGTGGATGCCTGTGTGGTATCTGTTTCGATTCCTACCGGAAAGCATGCTCCTCGCTTTGTATCGTTTGGCTGACGTTGCGCTTCTTACCCCGGTAAGAGACGGGATGAACCTGATTGCCAAAGAGTTTCTCGCAACAAAAGCCAACGGGAATGGGGTCTTGATACTCAGTGAGCTGGCTGGCGCGGCTCAGGAGCTGCGAGAGGCGCTCACTGTGAACCCCAATAATCGGATGCAAATCGCGCAGGCAATTAAAGACGCCCTGGACATGCCCTTGAGCGAACGGCGCAAGAGAGTCTCACTGATGCAGGAGCGCATGAAACGGTACGACGTTGTCCGCTGGGCGGAAGACTTCATCGCAAACCTAGCCCAGATCAAGGACATGCAAAGCCAGCTCGCTGCCAAGAAACTCACCCCTGAGGCGAAGGACAAGCTCTTGGAAGCATATCGTAGCAGTGGGGCGCGGCTTTTCCTGCTCGACTACGATGGAACGCTTGTTCCCTTTGCCCTTGAGCCACAAGAAGCCCGTCCAAATGAAGAACTCCTGCTGCTGCTCAAGGAGCTGACAAACGCTCCTGGGAACACGGTGGTTATCATAAGTGGTCGTGACAAAGAGACTTTGGAACAGTGGTTCGGTGACCTGGGAATTGGGTTGGTCGCAGAACATGGGGTTTGGATCAAGGAACCCGGTAAACAATGGGAGATAATTGAGCCATTGACTAATGAATGGAAAAACAATGTCAGACCACTGCTTGAGCTGTATGTAAGTCGAACGCCAGGGTCATCACTCGAAGAAAAGGAATTCTCGCTTGTATGGCACTACCGAAAAGCTGACGAAGCTTTCGCCGAGGTACGAGAAGGAGAACTAAAGGAAGATCTCGGCCCGCTACTGGCGAACAGGCTGCTCGGAATCCTCGAGGGAAATCGATTTCTAGAAGTCAAGCACGCTGGAATCAACAAGGGGAGAATTGCTCAGCAGTGGCTCTCCCAAAAGGACTGGGATTTCATCTTCGCTGCTGGGGATGACACCACTGACGAAGACACGTTTCGAGTGCTCCCGGAAGCCGCCTATTCTGTAAGGATAGGGATGACCCCGTCTCACTCGCGTTTTGCCATTGACTCTCCGAGCGAACTGTGCTGGCTTCTCCGCGAACTGGTGAACACCCAAGTTCGGAACAACTAAAGCCACCATTCTCTACTAGGTTCGTGATTGCTCAAGTTGCTAACACAGGCAACAATGTGTAATTTGCCATTCTCAGCCAAGGAGATGGCTTCGGATGCGAATGAAGGTTAGGTTTAGGCAAGTGAAGGCAGATGTTGGGGGAATCGGCAACCATCCAAAATCGAGCACGGAGCTTCTCGCCGGGGTGGAAGTCCATGTAGTAGAAGATGCGAAAGCCATAAGCATGACTAACCGGATTCTGGTTTCTGCTTAGGAAATGAGTAGTATCTCGTGATTAGAAAGAGTTGCTCCCCGATTGTCCAGAAGTAGTTTGGGACCAAAGGAAACGGACATGAAGACAAACTGGTCACAGAGGGACACGGTTGAGGTTGTCAAGAAGGTGCTCAATATCATTTCGCAGTTGGAGGGCTATCCCCTTTTTCAGACACCTGTAGGTCTTATTTCAGATGCACTGGAGTGGCTGGAGGCCGAGCGGGATACGGAGAAAACCAGAATTGCTACCCTTCAACTTCGCGACATATTGTTGAAGGTATTCGGAGAAACGCGTGGGAACGAGGCTTTACAGGGAGAACGAGTGACACCAACGTCAGAAGAAGCAAACGAATTGATGAAATCGCTTCGTATTTGGGCCGCTGGTCGTGGCTAGTAAGATGAAAAGGAGCACCTTCACTAAAGGATTGTCAAGCCGGCCTGCGATCGCAGGCCGGCTTCGGAAGCACTGCTACCGCTGTCCGCAATTGCAGAAAATACCCGTGTCTTTGTGTCTTCAGATGAGTCCTCAGGAGAGTGAACCATGCTCGAGCTGACTATGCTTAGCCGAATGGCACTGGCGATTGTGCTCTGTGCTGTGATTGGGATCGAACGTGAGTTTCATGGCAGACCGGCGGGTTTGCGCACGCATCTTCTTGTTGGCGGCGGCTCAGCCCTGATCATGATCATCGGCGCGACATTTGCGGCTTCGGAATTGACAGCCAGTGCTAACAAGGCTGTGAGCTTGGATATTGCGAGGCTAATCGCTGGAGTTGTTACCGGAATAGGGTTCCTCGGTGCCGGAACGATCATCCGGCAGGGTGATTGGGTCCGAGGTCTGACAACAGCTGCGTCAGTGTGGTTTGTTGCTGGCATCGGGATTGCCGCCGGTCAGGGGCTATATGTGATTGCTGCGGGAGCGACGGGTATCGGCTTCGTGGTCCTATTTGCGGTCTCCTATATCGAGGAGCGGATCCCAAGTCTGACACGACGCATCCTTGTGCTAGAAGTCCAACCGGACAGCAAGGATGCCATTCAGAAGAGTCTGCGACGTCATTGCGCAACTCATCATGTTCGGACGAAGCTGCTATCATGGGAGCTCGACCACGAGAGGAATCTCGCGACGATCAAACTACAGCTGAGCTACTGGCGATCGGTTGACATAATCGCACTAGCCAATGAGATTCAACAGATGACCGGAGCAAGTAGCGTCCAGGTTGAGCAGTAGTGGAAGCGCCACGGGTCCGTCCCATCTTGTCGTCTCCTGCAGAGTCGATCTGGCATGGCTGGCAGCTCTGCGGCAACACGAAGCCATACTGGTGCTTGAAACAATTGGGGAGACTCAATTTGGGAAGTGGTTCCTGAAGCCTAAAGGAATGATTGGAGAACCTGGAAGGAATGTACCTTGGCTTCCCCCTTGCAGCGATTGTGCCGGAGAGCGAGAGTGGACTTCTGGCAGACTCTGGCTGGAAATAAATGTTGGTATGCGGACTGGTAACACGCTTCCGGTGTCCCGTGACGGCTCTAAAAAGACGATCGCGATGTGATTCGTTTTTCGTGCCATCCCAATTGGCAGCCCCAATCAAAATACCTTGTTGACTCCTTGCTGTCTTTTCATTACTGTAGTGAAGCTCCAAGGAGGTTCGTATGCGCGTTATCATAGCTGGACTTGGGAATGTCGGAACGGATCTTGCAGAGCTTCTGATCCGTGAAGGAGGTCACCGACTTGTGCTGATTGACGAGAACCGCGAGCTATGTCAGGAAGCGGCTAACAAGTTTGATGCGCTGGTGCTCGAAGGGGACGGAACCGAGCCGGACGTTCTCCGACGTGCAGAAGTGCAAGAAGCGGACGCTCTTGTTGCGACAACCGATTCTGATGCTCTCAATACTGTTATCGCGATGCTCGGCAAGCAGTTTGGGGTGCCTAGAATCATCGTTAAACTGGTCGATGTCGGACTGCGTTCCGCGTGTAATGAGATTGGGGTAGATGCGATAGTCTCGCCAAATCTGTCTGCGGCTAATGAGATCCTTGGCATGATCCATGGTCGTGGACGACTAGATTTCTCCTTCGCCATGAGTAAAGGGGCCAGGCTTGGGGAGTTCACCGTGGATGCTGATCAGGTCCTAGCAGATACGCCGTTGCCCAAGGGGGCGCTCATCGCCTTGATCATTCGACAGGATAGGGCAATCGTTCCCCACGAAAAGCCAGTGTTCAAGGAAGGCGATACCCTGGTAGTCGTTGCTGATGACGATAAGATACTGGAAAATGTTCAGCAGATCTTCAAGAAGCCTCAAGACGAAGATCTCCAGAGCTAACTTACTCCTATCAGACGCAGACTGGATAGGAGTGTCTGTCTTTCCTGATTGAGCTACCGTGCGTCGCTATTTGAGTCCAGTCAACTGGCAGGTAGTGGGGAAACAGCTTCTAGGAGGGCTCCGCCTTTTGGGAGTGGTGTTGCTTCTCCCTTTTCTTGTCTCTCTTCTGGCCAGAGACTTCGAGTACAGCGTCGTTTTCGGAGTGCTGGCATTCGTCCTATTCTTCGCGGGACACCTCGCGTTTCGGAAGGTGGAGCTGCGTTATGCGTTAGAGCTCAAGGAAGCCCTGGTGGTCACAGCACTCCTCTATTTGCTGTTCTCGTTGGTTGGAGCAGTGCTTTTCCTCAGAGAAACCACTTTTCTGAACGGGCTTTTCGAATCCCTGAGCGGCTTTACTACTACGGGACTCTCCGTTGTTGATGTTAGCAAGCTCCCCAATACTCTTCTCTTCTTTCGCGGGTATTCACAGTGGATCGGCGGTGCGGGGATCGTCGTGCTTTCGCTAGCTATCCTCCTTCGCTCGGGTGGTGCGGCATTGAAGTTGTACTCGACGGAATCCGGGCAAGAGAACATCATGGGAAGCGTCGTTGCTACGGCTCGGGTTGTTCTCCGAGTGTACCTCGTTCTAACGGCGGTTTGCTTCTTCGCCTTCTGGGCCGCGCAGATGCAGCCTTTCGAGGCGTTGCTGCATGCATTATCTACCGTTTCGACTGGGGGGTTCTCGCCTTTCGCCGATTCTATCGGACACTATCGTAGTCCGGCGATTCATATAGTAACGGTTCTGTTCATGGGGGTTGGCGCCACCAGCTTCTCTGTGTGGTTTCAATTGAGGCAACGCAAAGCCAGGGGGGTTGTCTCCAACCGGCAGGGACGATATCTGCTATTTCTCTCGCTTTTTGGCTGTCTCCTGTTCACTGTTGCCTTCGGCGCCACTGTTCGCAATATCGCACCCGGGCTTTTTCAAGCTGTGAGTGCGCTCACGACAACAGGCTTCAATACTGTTGATCAACAAAGTCTGTCCGATGGGGCGAAACTAACTACGATCGTCTTGATGGTCATAGGAGGGGCGACAGGGTCAACCGCTGGAGGCATCAAACTTTTCCGTCTAATCGTGCTCTTCGGTCTGGTCCGCTGGGTTCTTGTACGCGTTCTCCTTCCTGAGGGGGCTACAATACCAATCAAGGCTGGCGACAGCGATATGGATGATCGAGGCTTGCGATTGGTGTCGAGCTTTGTGATTCTTTATTTAATTATTCTGATTATCGCTGCTCTTATCCTGATGCTCACTGGTTATGGTTTTGCTGATTCTCTGTTCGAAGCAGCTTCAGCCCAAGGAACGGTCGGACTTTCCGTAGGGATTACCTCCCCCACGATGCCCACGATCCCCAAGCTTGTCCTGATGTTTCAGATGTGGTTGGGGAGGCTCGAAATTGTACCGGTTCTAATTACTCTGTACCCGGGTATTTGGGTTCGCCAGCGAGGAAGAGTGAAGCAACAGGGCGGTGCATCCTAGGCCAACAGGGATTCACAATAGCTTGACAAGCACAAAGCCGCACTGCAGTGACACACCTTTGTTGTCTCTGCAGCGGACCTCTGCTACAGTGATTTTTCTAAAGGAGGTGTAGCGATACTCTCTCAGCCAACGCGGAGTCTTGCTTTGGAGCTTGTCCGGGTGACCGAGGCGGCCGTACTCGCTGCGGGTCGGTACATGGGATGGGGAGATGCCGACGCCGTGGATAGGATGGCTGTCAACGCCATGCGCTTCGTCTTCAACTCAGTTCAGATGGACGGAATCGTTGTCATTGGAGAGGGAGAGAAGGATAGCGCCCCCATGCTCTACTGTGGAGAGAGCGTTGGTACTGGCGATCCTCCGGAGGTGGACATCGCGGGTGACCCGATAGACGGAACAAGGCTTCTCGCCATGGGCAACCTATATTCCCTCTCTGCAGTGGCTATGGCACCTCGCGGTACAATGTTCGATCCAGGCCCTTTTGTATACATGAACAAGTTAGCGGTTGGACCAGAGGCACAAGCCAAGCTGGACATCAATGCTCCCGTATCCGACAACCTAGCGAAGCTTGCCAAAGCCAAGGGCGACGAAGTACAGGACCTGACTGTGGTCATTCTGGACCGACTACGGCATGAGAGACTAATAAGCGAAGTGCGCCAGCGCGGTGCACGTATTCGCCTCATCCAGGCAGCGGACATAGCTGCTGCCCTGATGACCGCCTGGGAGGAGTCTGGGATCGATGTGCTGCTGGGGGTTGGTGGTAGCCCGGAAGGAGTACTCGCGGCTTGCGGTCTCCGAGCAATGGGAGGTGAGATCCAGTGTCAGCTCGTGGCACGCAACGCGCAAGAGCGCAAGTGCGGGAGAGACAAAGGCTACGATCCTGGCCGTACCCTTACACTTGACGACCTCGTGGCATCCGATGATGTGTCCTTTGCAGCGACAGGGGTCGCCGATGGCGAGCTGCTCCGCGGTGTGGAGTATTTCGGGGGTGGTGCACGGACGGACAGTCTTGTCGTTCGTGGGCTGACGGGTACGGTACGCCACGGTCGTGCACCCCATCGGTTGGACAAGATCAAACAGATAGGTGGCATTGCCTACTAAGCACAGCGGAGAAAAAAGTACTTTGAACTCGCGACCTTCTTCTTACCGAAGTGGTCGAATTCCAACTTTGCAGTTAGGCAGGCGTGAGGGTGATTACAAGCCGGATTATGCTGATAGAGCAGGAGACGCCCCAAGGACTGGTGATAGCGTAGGTTCCGCAAACACTTTTCCCAAGAAGGCTCATTTTTGTTCAGAGGAGGTGCCGCCGATGGAACGGAATCTCATCACAATTGAAGACTATGAACCGCTAGTAGGCCCAGAGATGGTTGAGCGGATTAGGACGAAGGCCCAACGTCTCCAAGGCCTGCACGTGGCTCACGTCAATTCCACATACTATGGGGGAGGAGTTGCAGAAGTGTTGGCACCGTTGACCCTTTTGATGAATAGCGTGGGCATCAAGACAGGCTGGAGAGTAATCCAAGGATCACCTGATTTCTTCAGCATTACCAAGAAAATGCACAACGCTCTTCAGAGTGGTTCAATGAATCTCAGCGCTCGAAAAATGGAGATCTATGAGAACGTTATCTATGAAAACGCATGTCGAAACCACTTGACGCACGACGTTGTCATCATTCATGACCCACAGCCGCTTGCATTGATAAACCACTATAAGAAAAAGGGCCCTTGGATTTGGCGGTGTCACATCGATCTGACAGATCCGCAGAGAGAGCTCTGGCACTATTTGCGCCCGTTCATAGAGAAGTATGACGCTACCATTCTGAGCATCAGGGAGTACGACCAAGAGCTGACAATACCCCGGGTGCTCTTCATGCCAGCGATCGACCCTTTTTCCATTAAGAATCGCAATCTAACCAACGAGGAAATAGACGAGCGCCTAGATCGCTACGGTATTCCTGTCGATCTTCCTTTGGTTGTTCAGATATCCCGTTTTGATCGCTGGAAAGATCCTGAGGGAACGATTCGAGCCTACAAATTGGCGAGAAAGAAGGTTGGTTGCACACTGGTTTTGCTCGGCAACGTAGCCACGGACGATCCGGAAGGCGACGTGCTCTACAAGGCTCTTCTTGATCAGCGGGATAAACGTATCTTCATCCTGTGCCACCAGGATACGGCTTTGGTCAATGCACTTCAGCGTCGTGCAGCGGTAGTGCTGCAGAAATCAATCCGTGAGGGGTTCGGTTTGACAGTCACTGAAGCGATGTGGAAAGGGGCACCCGTCGTCGCAGGGGATGTAGGCGGGATCCGGTACCAGATAAAGGATGGTGTAAATGGGTATCTGGTTTCCACCGCCGAAGAAGCCGCAGCAAAAATTGTGCAATTGATCAAGGACGATGACATGCGAGAAAGTATTGGACGGCAAGCAAAGAAGTCCGTGCGCGAAGGATTCCTTCTGATCCGCCTATTGGAAGACTACATCGATCTCCTCAGCTCATTTAAGACAATCTATCGGCTAACGGACGACACCCCTCTTCACACCCTGCATTGATGTCCAAACAGGGGATTGCCATAAGGTTCGGGAATCACATGGTGGAGAAGAGCCTTGACCATTGGAAACGTCTTACGGATGAACGCTCCCGTGGTATCTATGGATCTGTCCGTACGATATCGCTGATTTGTGGCTTCGCGTTTTGGTGGAGGAGCTAATCCTTAGGGAGAAGGATGAGTGCAGAAATCAGGCAAGACAAGGGCAACAAAAAAATGGGTGATCTTTTCCCCAGCGCGATCGAAACGCCCTCATGAGTTTGGTCAGAAGAGGGCACATGCTACCAGGCATCCGGTCTATGATGAAAGCTGTCCATTTTGTCCGGGAAATGAAGACCAAATTCCACCCATAATTCTGGAGATACATGGTGCGAAACCTGAGCAGTGGGAAACACGTGTGGTGCCAAACAAGTTCCCTGTACTTATTTCGGACCAGGAAGCGGAGAGAATCGGCCAGGGCTTTTATCAAGAACGACCGGGCTACGGCCATCATGAAGTGATCATTGAAAGTCCCGATCACAGCCAGGATATCTCTTCAATGTCCGTTGAACATGTCAGAACAGTACTTGAAACGTATCGCAGCCGCTATTCGGCTCTTATGGAGAGTGAGAGAATCTCAACGGTGATTATCTTCCGCAATCACGGGCCATGTGCAGGAACCTCTATCTTTCATCCGCACTCGCAGCTTATCGCTTCCGAAATAGTTCCAATCTATATCCGCAATAGACAAACGCAAGCGGAAAACTATTTCAGAGAGTATGGACGATGCGTTTATTGCGACATTCTGGAAACCGAGATAGAACAGCAACAACGCGTCATCTTGGAGAATGATTCCTTTTTGGGGTTCGTTCCCTTTGCCGCTGAGGTCCCTTTTGAGATCTGGCTCGTACCAAGAGTACACCGGGCCAGCTTCGGGCACGTTTCCGAGCAAGAAGAAGCAGATCTTGCTGCAGCTTTGAGTGACGTCCTGGGCAGGCTGCGTGGCAAACTTGGAGATCCTGACTACAACTACGTTATACACACTTCAACCAAAGATAGATCCACCACCAATTATCTTCACTGGTATCTTCAGATTCGGCCTCGGACCATCACGCCAGCAGGGTTCGAGATAGGATCTGGGGTACCAATCAACCCTTCCAAACCAGAGGATGACGCGGCCATGCTAAGAGAACAGTGAGTCGGCGAGCGCCAAGATCGACCACGTTCAGCGTCAAGGCCTGGGATACAAAATCACAGTTTAAGTATGCTCGTGTCTGCGGAAAGCAAACGGCTCCGATTGTGCAGCCAGGCTTAAGGCACCGGGCCCATTACGTCCTTCCGAAGCCAGAATTGGCTCATTGCGCTTTTGCAATTGTATCGGAAAGCGTAGCCATTTTCCGCTTTCACAGCGCCTCGCTATATGGTTCGACCCTCACCGCATCCCCGGTGGCGAGTTTCTCGAAGCGACTCATCTCCCCCCCAATTTGTCAAATTTTAACACTACACCTGGCCGATTTCAGGGGGAAGGTTACTTCCCACTCTCCTCCATCCCCTCCAGAAACTGGAGGTAGTCGGAGTCCGACGAGAGCACAATACGCGAGCCGTCCTTGAGGGCGGTCTTGTAGGATTCCAGCGTACGCCAGAAACGGTAGAATTCAGGGTCTTGGTTGTAGGCGTTGGCATAGGTTTCCAGTGCCTGTGCGTCCCCTTCCCCCATCACCTTCTCCGCCGCCTTGCGCGCATCAGCCAAGATGATCTCTTTGTCCTTGTCGGCGTTGGACCTAATCTGCTTGGCCTGTTCCTCCCCCTCAGCACGAAGTTGCGCAGCGATCCGTTCCCGCTCCGAGCGCATTCTGGAAAATACCGCCTGCTCAATCTCCGTGGGAAGGTCAGCGCGCTTGATACGTACGTCGATGAGGACGATGCCAAACTCCGCCAGCTTGTCCCGGCTTAATTCTGTCACCTGCTGCAAGTACTCCAACCGCTTCTCCGAGACGATCTCATCCAGGGTGTGTTTTGCCAGGATGTTGCGCAGATCGGAATAGACGATGTCATCGATCCGGCTTTGGGCGTTTAGCAGTCTCCCCCTGGTGGCCTCGATGAACTGCTTGGGGTCCCCCACCCGCCAGATGGCGTAGTTGTCGATGATCAGTCTCTTCTGGTCAGAGGTGAGAACGTCGCGGGGTTGGATGTCGTAGTTCAGTACACGATCCTCCAGGAATGTCACACTTTGGACAATGGGTATCTTGAAGTAGAGGCCTGGTTTTTCGGCGAGCTTGACGATCTCCCCGAACCGCAGCACAGCCGCTTTCTTGGTCTCATCCACAGTGAATGTGAACAGGCTGTATACGATGATCAAAAGGACAACAACCCCGGCAAAGATGATGACCTTCTTCATCGTCACTCACCTCCTCTGAGGGCCTCGCCCAGGTCAAGCAGTTTCAAAACCCCGCTTGCTTCGCGCGACAGGATGATCTTCTCCATCCCTGGGAGAATCTCTTCCATCGTCTCGATGTAGATGCGCGTTCGAGTGACTTCTTCACCTAGTTCGTACTTCTTCAGTACCTCCAGGAAACGAGCAATGTCTCCCTCCGCTCGTTTAATCCGTTCCTGCTTGTAGGCCTCGGCTTGATTAGCGATCTCCTGTGCCTGCCCACGGGCGCGAGGGAGGATATCCAGCGCGTATTCCTCCGCTTGGTTGATCAACTTCTCCTTGTCCTGGCGCGCGCTGTTCACGTCATCGAATGCCGAGACAACCTCCCTCGGGGGCTTCACGTCCTGAAGCTGCACGTTGCCCACCACAATTCCTGTTCCGTAGGTGTCGAGCAATGCCTGCAGCGCGATGACCGTGTCGGCGCCGATCACGTCACGTTCCTCGGTCAGCGTTTCATCGAGCGTTCTTGTCGCCACTTGCTCGCGCAGTACGGCCTCTGCTGCTTCTTTGACGATCTCCTTGGGATTGATCAGGTTGAATGCGAACTGCTCTGCGTCCTTAACCCGATATTGGACGACCATCTCCACATGGGTGATGTTCCCATCCCCGGTCAGCATGAGGGCTTCCGTCTCGACGGTCTGATACCGCGGACTGGGCGGAGGCGAGACAGTTCTGAACCCGATCTCCTCCTTGCGTATCTCCAACACGTTTACCGCCACCACGCTTTCGATTGGTGCGGGCAGGTGGTAATGCAGCCCCGGATCCACAGTGGCGGCGTAACGTCCAAACCGTTTGACCAGTCCCACTTCGGAGGGGCCGATCGTGTAAATCCCTGTCAACAGGTAGATCGCGATGATCACTACGATGACGATCCACCCAATGCTGCCCTGCATCCTTTTCAGTCGTTGTTGCCAATCCGCGTCTTCACGCTTTGGCTGAGGGTCCAGTATTCGATCTATGAATTCGCTCATAGCACCTCCTGAATCGCATCACCCTACTGAAGTCCGACCACCAAAAGCAAGCTGAGGATCAACAATAGCTTTGCCCATCTGCTGGGGAGAATCTCTCGTGTGCCAATAATTCGCTGAGTGGCGCGTCAGTCTAAATGACAGCATTTTCCATGCCTTCCCAACCTATTTCACGATTCACCTAACCAGCGGTCAGACTCAATTGCCTGGCCTGGATAAAGTGCTCCCTGCGCAAACTCTCCCGGTACTCCAAGTAACCGAAGAGCAGCTCGCGCCAACAGATGAGAGACAGGTGTGCTGCTTCTGTCGAGCTTTCAAGGCACCATCTGCCTGCTTTCGGCGGGTGATTTTCGTTCCTCAAGCACTCCGCAACGGAAGGTCGATTCTGAAGCGCCAATCAGCCTTCTCCACAGCCCACCTTGTACTGGTTGCGTATCTGTTCTTCCATGACCTTTCTTCCAGACTGCTGGGTATCTGGTGTATAATGTGTTGCGAACACAAGAGTGTCTTGACAATTCTGTTTCCAACAGTCCTCTCGATCATGGTTTTCGACGCGCGTTTTCACTTTGGCCGATTCACCCACATCAACAAGATAGAGGCCGTCATCTTTCTTACAGATGATGGCATAGACACCTGCTCGATCCTCTAGGTCATCTGTTGAGGCAAACGGCCCGTCAAACGCGTACTCCCCAATTTTAATGGCCATACAAATCCTCCTTTCTTTTTATCCGCCATAGTGGGCCTATGAGCGGGATTTCAGCTAGTCTTAGAATAAATGAACCTTCGTCTGATTATCGCTCCCACGGTTCATACCTTGGCTTGCGCCGTCTCCAGCTCGATTACAATCAACAGGGGCCACCTCCCTCGTGGCCCCTGCTCATCGGCAAACTCTTTGCGGAATGCATGTCTTCGAGAAGTGTGATCGAACGTTATCCCTCGAATCGGCGAGCAGCGCTTTTGCCTCCACTTCTCTCAGCACAGTTGTCTCAACGATTCTATCACCCCTATTAACACCCTAAGGAATCCTCAGTGCGATTTCAACCCACAAGCCCGCACATGAGCAGAAAGAAGAATTCTTGGGGCCAAACTGAACCGCCCCGGGATTGCCGGAGAGTGTTTTTGTTGAGAGGATGGAGTTATG
>CAZOUO010000017.1:0-26162 GCA_964582975.1 uncultured Thermotogae bacterium
TGGACGCAACGGTCAGAAATTGACCCATCCAACGGTTAGAAATTGACCCACCTCGCGGCATCAAATCTGGCAGCTTAGAGTCAAAACCAAGTTGCCGGAGGAAGGATGTTGCGGATGGATCAAGTACACGTTGTCAGACACAAGGCGTTGGTGGAAGGAGTGGCGATTCGTCGGGTGGCCCGGGAGATGGGGATCAGCCGGAACACGGTGCGCAAGTACCTTCAGGTATCCGAGCCGATCCGTCGGGAGAAGCAACCAAGAGCAAGGCCGGTGCTGGAGAAGGTGGCTCCACGGATTGACGAGCTGTTGGAGGAGTGGAGTCCACGGACAACATCCAAGCAGCGGGTTACCAGTACCCGTGTTCACCAGCAGCTGATCGAGGAGGGCTACAAGGTCGGAATCACTACGGTGCGGGAGTATCTACGCGAGAAACGTCGCCAGGCCGCGGAGGTGTACATCCCGCTCATTCATCGCCCCGGTGAGGAAGCGCAGGTCGACTTCTTCGCGGTCACCGTTGAAGAGGACGGGACCTTGCGCAAGGCGTGGAAGTTCGTGATGCGGTTGATGTACTCGGGCCGGGACTTCGTGTGGCTGTACGACCACTGCGATCAGCTGGCGTTCCTGGATGGGCACGTGCGAGCGTTTGCCTACTTTGACGGGGTGCCCAAGCGGATCGTGTACGACAACCTGACCGCGGCGGTGAAACGGCGGGTGGGGATGGATCGGAAGCTGACGGACCGGTTCCGTGCCCTGTGCAGCCACTACTTGTTCGAGCCAAGCTTTGCTCGGTTGGGGGAAGGCCACGACAAGGGCGGGGTGGAAGCACGCGGCAAGGGGATCCGTCTTGCGCACCTGACCCCGATTCCACGGGGGAGGACCTTACAGGAGATCGCTGACGGTGTCCTTGCCGCTGTGCACAAGGCAGCCGAAAGCAAGGTGGATCGCGAGGGCAAAAGCGTGCTCGACCGATTCGCCGTGGAGGCTGAGAAACTGTGCTCGCTACCGGCCCGGCCGTTCGAGGCGCGCCAGGTGAAGCTGGTGCAGGTAAGCAAACAAGCGTTAGTCCGGGTAGAGGGGGTCCAGTACTCGGTGCCGTCGCAGTGGGCAAGACTGAAAGCGACGGCGTACGTGGGAGTAGAAGATATCCGCATCAGCTGCTTCGGGGAGGAAGTGACCGTCCTCAGAAAACGACGCAGCACACGACAGGTGACCTACCGCCACTACCTGCGCGAGTTAGCGCGCAAGCCCCAGGCGGTGCGGCAGGTGGCGCCCGAGCTTGTAGCGGAGATGGGCGAGCCGTACGGAGACCTGTGGAAGGTGCTGGCTGGGACACACGGAGAGCGCGATGCAGCACGGGTGCTGGCCAAGATCCTGGCGGCGGTCCTCGACCATGGGGAAGAAGCGGTACGCCAGGCGATCGGACAGGCGCTTCAAGCGGGACGAGGGGATCTCCTGGCACTGGCTCCCCAGCTTCATCGGGAATCGAAACGCACTCAAGCCCAGGTACCAGATGCTCTACGAGGGTACTCCATCGAGGCCGGGTGTGCCGCCGACTACGACCTGCTGCTCGTCGGAGGTGAAGCATGAACACATCGGTCATCGATGCGGTCATCAAGGAGCAGGTCAAACAGCTGAAGCTTCCGGCGATCGGGCGGGAGTACGCCTCCCTTGCTCGGCGGGCAGGGGACGGTGGCTGGTCGTACGAGGAATTCTTGCGGGAGCTTCTGGACGAGGAGTTACGCTCACGACAGGAGCGGACGTGCGCACGGAGGCTGCGCGAGGCGCGTTTCCCCGATATCAAGACATTGGACCAGATCGACTGGAATGTTCTTTCCGGTGTATCCAAGCCGAAGATCGCCGAGCTGGCCGGCTGCACGTACATCGAGGCCGCAGAGGACATCGTGATCGCTGGACCGATCGGCACCGGCAAGACCCATCTGGCGATCGCCCTTGGGGTAGAGGCTGCTCGTAGACGGTACCGCGTCGTCTTTGCCAGAACAGCAGATCTGGTGAGGGACCTTCTCGAAGCTCGCGATGCCCGCACCCTGGGAAGGCTTCACCAGCGCATCCAGCGGGCAGCGCTGCTCATCGTAGACGAGCTCGGTTTCGTCCCATTCGACCGGGCCGGGGGAGAACTGCTGTTCAACCTGATCTCCGAACGCCACGAGCGCAAGTCGACCATCGTCACGACCAACCTCGCCTTCTCAGAATGGGTACAGGTGCTCGGCGATGAGAAGCTGACCACCGCCCTGTTGGATCGCCTTGCCCACCGAGCTCACATCCTAACGACCAAGGGACCGTCGTACCGCACAAACCGACGAAGGAAGGAGGAATGATGACTCGGGATCCCCATCTTAGGGGCGGAAGTTGGAAAAGAATGTACCCCTCAGGGTACACTACGGACAGCCAGGGGGTGGGTCAAAAACCAAACGTTGCCCTGGGTCAATTTCCAAGCGTTGCCAACACTTTGAGGATCTGGCGGAGCGTGAACGCAAGAAAGCAAACGACGATTTGACCGCGAACCCGCTTCTCGGTTCAATGGTAGATCGGCCGCAGCTCTAGCGGTGTCTTCAACCTCCGGAGTGCTTTCTACACCTGCTACAGCTCTTTGTACGCCACCGCTTCCTCAGCCCCGGACAGGTTGGAGTCGGTCCTAAGTACCCACTTCCCATCGTGACCATCGTGACCATCGTGACGGGCGTCTTTATCGGTCTTGCGCCAATCGGGCGACAGCTTCTCGCCCCTGCACCCGGACATACCGCCGTGCAGCGCTGCGCAACAGCCTCTTCGTCGATCCCGAAGAAAGCTTCCCCACTAGCGACTCGACGATCTCTTTCCTCTCCCGGCGGTTGGCTTCCACCGCTTTGGAGTTCTGGCAGCCAATGTACCGATCCTCAGTATCGGGGAGATCAACCTCCTTCACTTCGAGGGTGTCGGCGACTAGCTGGTAGCGGCCTAGTTGGAAAAGAACCGCTTGCGGAGTAGGGCGGAACATTGTGTAAGGATGAAAATGGCCAAGGAGGTGATCTAGATGTCAGAACAGAAGTCGAACAAGACAGGTAAGACAGGAGAAGTCAACGATTGGCTTGATCAGCTTGTCAGAGAGATGCAGACTAAGGAAGCCGATGGTGAGCGTCCAGCTCTGGTGTCCCTCATCGAGTCGCTGCTGGATCAGGTCATGGTCCGAGAACGGGCCCGCCACTTGGAGGAGCACCCCGAAGAACAAGCCCACGGCTTCTACCCACGCAACCTCCACCTCACGCTGGGTAAGTTGCGCCTTAAAGTGCCTCGGGTGCGCTCGGGCAAGTCCTTTCCCCCGGCCATCCTCCCACCACACTGGAAGCGAGCCGACAAGGACTACGAGGAACTACTCGTCGCCATAATCGCCAACGACTACTCCCACGCCCAGCTCGAGCGCACCCTTAAGGCACTCCGTCTCCCATTCTCTCCCGACACCCTCGACGATACCAAGTCCCTCATTCGCGACCAGCTCCATTTCTACAAGACCCAGCCCCTCCCATCCGATTGGTTCGCTGTGTTCATCGACGGCTACTGGGCCAAGCTCTGTACCGATGATCGAAAGGTGCGCGACATTGTCCTGTTCGTTGCGGTCGGAATCGACCTCGACGGCGCAAAACAGGTCCTGGGGGTCTGGGTGCGGCACGGTCGGAAATCCAAGGCGTTCTGGACCGAGGTCCTCCAGGATCTCGTCAACCGCGGGCTCCACCACGTCCTCCTGTTCATCACCGACGACTTCCCCGGGCTGGACGAGGTCATCAGCAAGCTCTTCCCCTACGCCGAGCACCAGCTATGCCTCCTTCACCTGGAACGCAACCTCCGACGGAAACTCTCTACCGCACGGTTCAAGCAAGCCCGACGACTCCTCCTCCAGATCCGTCAGGCCCGCGATCGTGAAGCACCTCGTCGCTTGTCAACACCACTACCTCACTTTCCTGGACTTTCGGGAGGATGTCCGGCGGTATCTGTACACCACTAACATCTTAGAGGGCCTCAATGCTGGAATCGATAGGATGCGCCTCGATCTCGGAGGCTACTTCCCGTCACAAGACTGCTTGGAGGTCAACCTGTTCATCCAGGTCGTCAACCTACAGAATGTCTGGTGCAGGAAACCTTTGCTAGCAGTGCGTTCTGCCAGCTACAAGCTCCACCAGTTGTTCACCCTGAGGTACGAACTTGAACAGGAAACCACGGTGTCACACAATTTTCAGGGTAAGTCTCCGTATCGAAGAAGAACAGCTTAAGCGGGTAAACAGGCCACGATGCGCGGCAAACAGCCCTTCTTCCACTGCGTCCTTGCTCTCCCCCAGCCAGCGCATGGCACGGTAGAGATGATGCAGAGAGAGCTCCTCGGTCCCGGGAAGTTCCACGTCCCGGAGAAAACGCATCCCCTGACGGTCTGATCCAGACTCAACCAGCCGGTGCACAACCGTGGCAAAGATGGCCCGTTCCACATCAAACGAGAACCGACGCTCCCTAAGAAGCTCGTTTAGCACCCGATCGATTTCAAGCTGTTTCCAAAGTCGACCAAAGATCAACCCAGGGCCAATGCGTCGAACACTCAGGGCCTCCAGGTCCCCTCGAGCGTGCGCCTGTTGAACTTGCACTGCTTGAGCGAACCGACCCAGGGCGCGAAGGAGCCCATCCACCTGTCCGGTGGCATGCAGACGATCCAGGCGACCCAACGTTGCCAGGATACGTTGTCTAGTACGGTTCCCTTCTCTACGGTTCTCCACTAACTGCAGGTATTGGTGTGGACCAGCGCGTTTGACGAAGAATAGCATTCGCATCCCCGTCCGTAAGGGCGCGGATAAGAATGCTGCTGCCGTAGGCAGCAAATTGTGATAGGGTAGTGGCATGGTGATGAAGCAGGCCACCGACAGTGTGTACAACAGCAGTTACCATTTGGTATGGGCTCCCAAGTACCGGAAGTGGGTTCTGCGAGGAGAGATACGAGAGCGGGTTAGGGGGCTGTTTTACGAAATAGGACTGCACTATGGCTTTGAGGTGATGGAGCTGAGGGTAGGGAATGATCATGTTCACGTTTTCATTAATTTCCCGCCGAAGCACTCGATTACGAAGGTGGTAGGGATACTCAAAGCAGTAAGTGCGAGGGAGATACGAGAGGAGTTCTCCGAGGTGTAGGAAGAATTGTGGGGTGGAGAATTCTGGGAAGACGGTTACTTTGCCCGAACCGTTGGGGAGCAAGTGACGACGGATGTGATCAAGCAATACATCCGTTTTCATGAAGAAAGGGCAAAGAGCCCAGAGCAGCTACGGCTGATCTGAGAAAGCGCCGCCCGGAAGGGTAAGGTTTTTTACTCGCATGAACATTGCCGCTCCTTGCCATCAGAATGATAATACAAATTTCTGTTCACGACAAGAAAAATCTCACCGTCTCTTGGCATCATGTTTCGTCGACTTGTCAATCCATGATGCCATCACATCTGCATTTTCGCAATGAACCGACCATAAACTCTAGAAGATGGGTATGAGTAAGGAGGATTATCTGCTGGCCATGGCCTAGCCAGACACTTGGCCCGAAAAAGGACGCTTGTTAGATCAACTATCAGACACTGCACTATTCATAGCTCCCTTGGACCTCTCCTCGCAAAAAGCTAGAGTTGTAAAAACGCTAGTCTCGTTGAAGAGTTAAGAAGAACCCCGCGGTCGCAATCAACCCTAATGCAGCAACACTTCCCCACATGATGATTGGGCTCATCCCCAAGGCGTCCAATAAGAAACCGCCAATAAATGGGCCGACAGACCAACCGAGAGCTTCAGTGAGTCCATATAAACCCATGTAGCGTCCAACCTTTCCCTTTGGAGACATGTTGGCCACGGCTGCGATGGAGGTTGGACCATGAGTTACTTCACCCCAGGTGATAATAAACATTGAACCTAGTAGGAAGTAGAAAGAGGGCACGATTCCGACAGAAAAATACCCTGCAGTAAATAACAGGCTCCCAAAGATCAATGAAAAACGAGTTCCTAACAAGCGTGCGAGTAGAGTTGCTGGCCACTGAAAGAGTATACAAATGACACCGTTTAAGGTGTACAGCAACCCAAGTTGTACCTCTGATATTCCAATTCTATCTACCGAGAAAACAGACAGGGTGGTCGAAAACTGTCCCATGAGTATGAAGAGGAGAAAGCTGATTAGACAAAAGATGACGAAACTGCGGTTGCGCATTGCACCCCACATTAGTCTGAAGCTGAGACGCTCCTTTATACGCAACATGCTTGTCTCCCTAATAAAAACCAGAATCAGCACGAGGGCGATGAAACACGGGGCCGCCGTAACTGCGAAGGGCAGAAAGCAAGAGGAGCTGAATAGAAAGCCGCCAAGAGCAGGACCGGTTGCCCAGCCAATGTTTCGTCCAATTCGCAGCAGTGAGAATGCCTCCACCCGAAGCCTAGGATCAGCAATATCAGCAACCATGGCGTTTATTGCTGGTAGGATCACCGCTCTACTCGCACGTATGACAATGAAGGTAATAGTTATCAAGGAGTAATGAGCACGCGCCATAATCAGATATGCCAGAAGAAGAAACCCTAGCACCTGTATCATCATGATGACTACGGACACTGGCTTACGCCCGTAGCGGTCCGCGAGTCCGCCTCCGAAGATACGCCCAAGAGAACTTATAATCCCTGCGAAAAGCATGATTGACCCTACCATTTTCATTGGTATCCCAAGTTGCTGATAAAGGAATAGGCTGACAAAAGGCATGGCCGTGCCAAAGCCAATACCAACACTCATCTGAACAAGAAAAAGAATACGCAAGCGGGGGTCGTAACGGGTGAAAAAAGCATAGACTGATGAGTCACTTAACATCAAGCGAGAAGTCAAGATCGGTTTATTCCCTCTTCAAGGTGAGACCACTTATATATAGTATAACATTTGTACTTGTTGTGCATTGCGGTAATACGTACATTATTGCAGAATACGATTGTCCAGCCTATCAGAGGTGAAATCATGGATCTCGGACAACTCCCTCACTTATCATGTACTGGACTATTCGGCATTTGGGTTGAAAGAGGAACTGTTCTCCACTCCTCTCAGGAAGTGTTTCGCGCCTCATACTTACTAAGTTCAGTGGAAAAGCCACTCGATTTCCTTGTCCAAGGGCCAATTTTCAGTCATAAACTCGATCCTCTGCGCCCCGAAGGCTTGGTACTCGGATTTCGCTAACCCCAAGTCCAGCCATTTCAGCTAAACTGTCCGCGGGCAAGTGATGGCCGAAGACTTCCACTCTGTCCCCAAGGGAGATTCCTTCTATTCCAGTCATATCGACAATCGTGTGATTGAGGCATATCTTTCCAACGATGGGAGCTAGCGTCTCCTTTACCCAGACTTGTCCACAATTGGACAAACGACCGTTCAGTCCCGATCCATATCCTATCGAAATAACAGCAAGCCGCTGGTGACGCAATGCTTGATATGTATGCCCGTACCCGACCCACTCGCCTGGGGTTACATCCTTTAGCCCAATTACTCTGGCAGTGAGTGTTGCCACTGGCTCCGCCTTTACTCCCAAACTGCGTTCAGCTGCGGGACAGCCGTAGAAGAGATCTCCAATTCTGACCATGTTTAGATCCTGTGAACTTACCAGATCCATGTGATAAAGCACTCCGGCGGAGTTGCCGATATGCCGAAGTGGGGGAAGCAATCCCGCGTCCTGCAACTTACTGAGGAAGGAGTTAAACCCATTGATTTGCTTTCGAGTATAAGCACGAGCGCTGAAGCTCTTCGAGCTAGCTACAGGCAAGTGGCTAAACACTCCTTCAACATCGAGTTGGCGAAGCCGTTGTAGTTTCTGAAAGAGCGGGTACGCGTGGTCAAGCGGTATTCCAAACCGCTTCATCCCAGTGTCTACATTCACATGCACACGCATTTTCTTTCCCAGTTGTCCTGCTACACGCAACAGAGACTTAGCCATCACAATATCTGAAACCTGCAGTGTAAGGTCGGACTCAATCGCGGTCTGCAGCTCGCACGGAAGAATGGGGCTGAGCAAAAGGATTGGAAGACGTATCCTACTAGTGCGGAGCTTTTTTCCCTCCGCCACTGTCCCAACTCCTAGATATTCGATTCCCAACTCCGCTGCCGTGTGAGAGACTTCAATAAGCCCATGACCGTAGCCATCCGACTTCACCGAGAACAATACCTTCAAGCCTCTGGGAAAACACGCTCGTAAGCGTTCAATATTCTCCGAGAGAGTCGCAAGACTTATCCTAGCGATCGAATTGGCCATTTCCACCTCTCTCGACAAAGAAGAGAGTAATCATAGACAGAATTACATACTCGACGACATATGCTTAATCTATATGAAGCGAGTAGATATTCATTTCCTATAAGTGCAGTTCGTGGATACACAACTCTCTAGATGCGTATAGCTCTTCCAAGATACCTACTTTGTCGATTTCCCACCTGGGAGCTCACCCTAAGAGGACACAGAATCCTGTACTACCTATTATTCGATTACTGTTCAAAGCGAGTAATAATAATGTTCCGGTCTCGTAGTTCCTTCTCGAATATAGCGTATGGTACATCTGTTAATGGTGACAATAACCCTTTTTCTTTAATATCTCCCCTGAGAATCATTTGTGCTCCGATACTGGCTGAAAAACCAACGGTACGATTCATAGCCATGAGTCCTGTCTGCAAGTCTCTTTCGTCAATAAGCTCGTAGACTATGAGCTTATCCTTCCCGTTCTTGCGCCCTCGTACTTCAACGTGAATAAAAACAACATCGCGTTCCTCGGGCTGATACTGTAACTGAGGTTCGAGTAAAGCTCGCGTGAATTCTCTCGGCATAACACTGACATCACCCACTTGGACAGGTCTATCATCTAGGAACTGCAACTGGACCATCTTGTGCCAGAAATCATTATGCCCGGGCCACCTACAGACAAAACGGCCAATCGAACGCACAGTATTTCTAATGCCAAGCCTTTCAGCAAAGGCGACTGCATCGCCATTTGGAAAAACATCCAGTTCGCCGAAAGGGGGCAGGGTAATTGAGTATGTATGAGCAGGTGAGAACATCTCCAGATCTGTGAATTCTCGGATTTCGCCATCTTTCAAGTATCGTCCTCCGCGCTTGTATGACCGTAGAACCCCATCAAATGTCCACGTGATTTTGTATTTCAAAACATTATTAGCAGCGGTCGCTTCCGGGAAACCGGATCCGTAGGAGGCAAGTTCGTACACTTCGTCCAACTCTCGCACAGCCTCTCCACACATAAGAAGATCAATACCTGGATCCATTCCGCACTCTCGTAGGATCGCCACCTGAGCCTTCTTTGCCCGTTGGTCAAGTTCGTCCAAGATTGCTCTTGTCGCGGGTTCGGACATTCTATCTACATTTATGATGTATCCTGTATCTACTAAGTTCGCCCTGTTCTCAATGGCCATTCTGGCTATATCGAGAGAGAAACCACTGGGCAAGAGGTTAATCACGACCGTTCCCTGTTCCATCAACTTGGATAGCTCGCGCTCATCATGCGCATCAAGCTCGGCTACGGTTATTTCGCTAAGTAATTTCCATTCTTTAAGACATGTTTCCACTACTTCATGACGGCGATCAACAGCAATAATCTCTGGCAAATTAGATGCCTGGCCTAAATCATAAAGAGCTGCTTTGCCCTGCAATCCTGCAGCGCCTATAAGGACTATGGACATTTCTCCCACCTCCGTGTTAATCGATACTCATTCAGGCTAGATATGCCCCCTTCGAACTTCCTGCCGATATTTCCCAACTACTAAAAGATCATCTATCTTTTTCAGATCTTGCTGATTATTAGGTACCAATGAACGTGCTGATAGATCCGGGCGACACCCCCCAAAATACCTGCGTAGAAGGTGGCCTGAACACCCAAATACTCGACCCTCTCTGTCGAAATTTCGCCCTTGGCGATCTCCTCCTCTTTGGCCTTCTCCATCTTCCGAAGATCACCTTCGGTGAGTACCTCGTCGGTCTCTGTGAGGAGCACTTCTAACTTCACTCTGTAAGATGTGTCCCAGCTGGAGTCCATCACTGATAGATCTCTGACACGTACTTCAGATAAGATGCTCGGTCAAACAGATTCATCTTCCATTTGTTAAGCTTCTCTTCGGGGGTCATGGCATTGTTCTTCTTGGTTGTTTGATACCCTCGCAAGGGTACACCGTGATCTCTCCGTCAGGAACTCACACTGTCAAATTAAGGCATCCTTACCCAAACAACTAGATACGGGTTTGCCAACTATATGCTTTCCGAATCAGCTCTGCTTAAGAGATTCACCCTTCCCACTTTCTCCACAGCCCACTCGTGACCGCAATGAACCGATACAACAAGAACGATATTACCTGTATAACCAGTATGCCAGAGAACAATCTCCTTGTCAAGAGGATACTCTTCCTTACACCAGAACATCGTTACCAACTACAGCCGGCTGAAGCATCAGGATGGAAACAGTAGAGAAAAGTAGGGATATGAGGGGGGATTCTTGCACCACTTTAGGAGCTAAGAACTGCTAAGTCAACGGCTGGCTTTGGCAGGATCCCCTCTTCTTTTAGTACCTCCTTCGGCGTTTGGTAGCCAAGCGTCGAATGCCTACGCCGGCAGTTGTGGTAGTCCACTTGTTGTCCGACGATCCTCCGCAGCTCCCAGATGTTCTTCACTTCAGAAAACAGGCTTTCATTCTCGGTCTTGAATCGGCCGAAGAACGCCTCCATCACCGTGTTCCCCTTGGCTCCGTTCTCAGAGTACGACACCCGCGCCTTGGCCTTCACTAACAGGCGATACAGCCAGCGGTATCCGGTGTAGACCGGATCTTGATCGTGGTGGATGATCCGATCTTCCAAGGCAAGACCCATCTCGTCCAATCCGCGTTCGGCCATTGTCAGGGCTTCTTTGGCCGTCTGGGTGTCTCGATGTCGTCCCACCGACCAGCCGATCACCCACTTCGTGTAATGATCGAGAAGTGGCATGAAGTACACCTTCTTCTTTCCGTTGTCGTACCGCAGTTCAGTGAAGTCGGTCACCAAGACTCCAAACGGCTCCACATCGTCCAATCCTTGAACAAGGTTGAGCCCCTTCTCGTTGAGGATCTGCCGAGGCACCGATGGCTTCGCCGGCTTCACTGCCCGATACAAGGACAGGTTCCACATCTGCAAACCTCGACGTACCCTCCACTCTCCCACAAGGTACCCCCGCGCGTTCAGCTCCGGTTGCACTCGCCGGTATCCGTAACTGGGGTGGTCCCTGACTACGTCGAAGAGAGGCTCCTTCAACGGAGCGTACCTCTCCTCCGGGCTCTTCCTCACGTTCTTCCAGTAGTACCACGTGCTCTTCGGCAGCCCGATTGCCTCCAAGGTCGCGTTCAGACCGTAGGTAGCTGTGTTCTCCTTCACGATCTTGGCCTTCTCTTCGGTCACGAGCTGCCGTCCGCAAAATTGCGGAGCAGGGCAATCTCCACCTCCTTACGTCCGAGCAGCTTCTCCATCTCGTGGATCCGCTTCTCGTACTGGGCGACCGTGCGATCCTTGCCGAATACCTCCGGTCCCTTCTTGAGGAACTCGTGCTTCCAACGAGACACGGTGGTCGGGTGAAGCTCGTAGGCACGGGCGATCTCGACGGAGTCACGATCCCCTTTGAGAACCTCCAATACCACCTGAAACTGAAACCGCGATGAGTAACGCCTCCCCTTCTGTCCCACATTGATCACCTCGCTCCTTCAAGGTGATCCTACCAAAACAGCCCCCCTTCAACTTAGCAACTTGGGTGGTACAACTTTCCCACCGCACCCCTCTACGCGCACCCCCAGAGGCTGCAAGAAAATGTTCGAAAAAGGCGCAGCGGAACGCCTGAAGCAGCTGTTACACAGTTCGGTTATATGCTATCTTGCCATTAAAGATAGTGAAATCTACTTTAGCATTAATGCTCTCTTGGGGACACACTTGGAAGATATCCTCAGATAGAACCACTGCATCAGCCAGCTTGCCCGGCGTGATTGATCCTTTGCGATCCACTTCCCCTGAGGCAATGGCGGAACCCATAGTATAACACCAAACGGCCTCATTGACAGTGATACGCTGCTCTGGATACCAACCTCCATCGGGATCACCGCTGAGATCCTGGCGAGCAATGGCGGCATAGATCCCTTTGAGGGGGTCCATCTCAGCTACTGGTGAATCACTCCCGAAGGCTACTTTGATCCCGGCATCGAGATTATCTCGAAAAGCGTATAGGTTCCTGCAACGCCTATCACCGAGGCATGCCTCCGCAATTTTCATGTCACCTGCGATGTGCAGCGGCTGAGCTGTGATCACCAAGCCCAAGTTGGCCGTTTGCTCTCGCAACCCCGATGGCAGAAGGGAAGCATGTTCGATGCGCACAGGGACAGCCTGTATGGTCACGTCCTCCGCGAGTTCACTGAACATCCCAATCATTTCGCTGATAGCGCGATCACCGATCGCGTGCACAGCTGCGCTGATCCCCAGCCGCAAAGACTTGCCTAGTAACCTTCGCAGATCCTCTTTCCGGGCCACCTCCAAACCGCAGTAGTCGACAGAGCCCCCGTACGGCTCACTCAGCAGAGCTGTCCGAGAACACAACGACCCATCAGCAAAGAGCTTGATTCCCCCAAGCCTCAGTTTGTTATCTCCAAAACCTGAGCGGAAGCCTAGCTTGATGATCTCGTCCATTCCGTCTCCAGGGAGCATTATCAAAACGCGCGCCTGTAACTCACCTCGAGAACGTAGTGCTTGATATGCTTCTAAAGTCGCACGAAACGTTCGACCGTCCCATGTCGCATCGTGGAGACCAGTCAGCCCCACCCTCATACAGTCTTCTATGACGTCTTTTATCAAACTCCTTAACGTAACCGCATCGGGTAATGGTATTTCTTTCTGGCTTTCAAACACTGCAGCATCATATAAGATTCCTGTAGGGTCTCGAGTTACTGGATCGCGTGCGATCATCCCGCCGCGAGGATCTGTGGTATCTCTCGTGATTCCTAACTTCTCCAGTGCGATTGAGTTCAACCACGCAGAATGTCCATCCATGCGACGAAGAAACACTGGCTTTGTAGGACAGATTGTGTCCAGATGGTCTTTGGTGGGCAAGCAGTTTTCTTGCCACGCACTCTCGTCCCAGCCCCACCCTGTGATCCAACAACCTCCTACGCTTCGTGAAGCGTGTCCTTCAACACATGACAGTGCCTCCTGCAGCGAACGTGACGCACTGAGGTCTATTCCCTGTTTTAGTAACGCTGTATCAATCATATGAAAATGGGAATCGATGAAGCCCGGAACCATCAGGCGTCCCTCCAAGTCAACAGCTTGCAAACTTGATCTCAAAAAGCTGGATAAATCTTGGGTTCTTCCGACTGCAACAATACGCGATCCGGTTATCGCTACCGCCTCAGCCAGTGGGAGCTTCGGATCCATGGTATGAATTACACCGTTGTATAGTAATAGATTACATGTTGGCTTCAACGTAGCCTTCCTCTGCTTCTTCAAGCATGCTGTTTGTGAGGGAGGGGCTCTACTTCGCACAAGATTTGCCCAGTGATGTTCATTGCTATGGCGCCACTTTCGACGCATGAAGCTACCAGCAGGCCCTGTCCTGCAGTAAGTGAGCTAGTCCACGTGCTCACGGATAATCAACTCATCAGACTCAGCAAGCCACCGGGCTAGGTGTAAGAGTTGCTCGCAACTCGCTTCGAACAGCCTCTTGCCCTTGTCAACTGAAGCTAGTGTTGGCCTGCCTACGGTTCCGTTTGGTGCGAAATCAATCGTATCAAAGTAGGTTGAGGCACCGAAATGTGTTACTCCCCAACTACTTACAGCTTCTTTTTCAGCTTCAGAAAAGCACTCCGAATGAATGAGACTTGGTGCAATAACCATCATTAGAGACGTCTCAATTTCGTCAGCATGTCCAGCTGGTTTGCCAAATAACTCTTCCGTCAAGTCTCTAATAGCATACCACCATTCAAAGACCAGAGCTGTAACACCCTCTTTCCGCAGACATTGACGGCACTCCTGTACTGCAAAGGTGTTTCCAGCTCCATGTCCGTTTACGAAAACAAGACGATCCATTCCGTGGTATTTAAGGCTACGGGCGATTTCTAGCATGTACTGCATCAGGACGACTGGCGACACCCATAGGGTTCCCCAGAACTGCCGATGGTGGTATGAGGAGCCCACTGGAATAACCGGCGTAGATACAAACCCCCCGCGCTCTGCAACCTCTCTCGCGATTGCTGAGCATATCATGAAATCTGCCCCCAAGGGGAGATGTGGTCCATGCTGTTCAGTTGCCCCTACTGGAACCAAAGCAACTTGACTCTCTCGGAATAACTTGTGTGCTTCCTTCCATGTCAGGTTTTCAAGCATCTCACTCCTTTCCCAGAACTTAACTTTGCCTAGGCGGTATTCGTCCTGTTCCTTGCGACGTCACATCGAGATCCTTCTTTGTTCGACTAGAGCCATGTCCCTTTCTCTCGCTGTATCGCCAAGAGGACTGACGTGCGAAGTAGTTTCACTATTGACGCATGAACGCTCGCTTCCAGTCCGTCCGTGCCCTCTTCCACTCGGCCAGTAAGACCATCAATCAGCCCCGCATCCACACACGCGTGAAGAATTCTTCTTTCTAAATCCTCATTGTGGAAGATCCTGATATCCTCCTTCAAAAAAGCGAGACATGCAGCCACACCGTACGCCCCCCAATTCGATACTGAAGCAACAACAAGTGCATCGGTTTCGCAAAGAGGCACAGTTTTGTCACCGAAGCGGAGAAACTCACGGATACCGTCGGCAATTGCAGACATTCCGATCTCATTTCCACCATCCCCAATTCCGATCAAGAGCTTGCCATGTTGTCTCATCTCCTGAATGAGAAAGTCCACCTTAGCCATGTATCTAGTTGAGTCATTTGCCCAAGAGGTAAGTATGAGTTCGTCCTGATTGTAGCCCCCTTTTTCAATTGAAATAAGAGCCGCAGGCTTGTACTGCTCGAACAGATCTGGGGCCACATTTTCTGCCTCATTCGGATCGCTTGGAAAACCGACTACAAGTGCTGCCGGCTCTAAGGAGGTCCCTTCTTCACACGCAGGAAGGGTATCATGCGCGGAAAGGATCTTGAACCCGCCAGCTTGTGCAACGGTTCCCATCGCCCCCACCAGATTCTCCTCAACGACATACACTGGCAAAACGTTCGCGGCCTTTTGAAGAGCTCTTCCCAAGACCACAGCGCCAGCTGGCCCATCACTTTCGGCTATTTCTGGCGAAAGACGTGGACGATTGGGCCAGCCGGTTGCGATAAAGACGACGTCTCCACTTGTGACGGATTCATACAGAAGCTTGGCCGCGTTCATTGAAAGCGGGGTCTCGAACTTCTGCCGTGCTAGTCTGTAAAGTTCCATGACAACATCACGTTGTGCTACGTCTGCTGTTATAAGCCTGTCAATCGTTTCTCCAATGATCAGAATCCGATCTGGCTGAACAAAGAAACGAGCGTCCGTCATCTGCTTTCCTCCTTGCGATTGGCTAGTTCGGCATTCACCACCTGTCCTCCTCCTTTCACCCGAGGGATTCTCTCCTCGCTGCAGCACCAATGTCGGAAGATGAAGCGATTAATAATCTGAATACAACATCCGAGTCACTGGAAAGATCCAAGTCTTCAATAAGGCTACACACGGTCGTCCTGCAACGCGGTGTCAAGACTTCCTTTGAACATTCGATGAACTTGTCCTTAACCTCGCCCCAAGAAAGCTCGGTTTCTGGTTCCCCTTTTGGAAGGTCTGTCTTTCCTCTTACCTCCTTTCCATTACGGAGGTAAATAACCATTTCTGCACCACGGCTTTTTGGATAGGTCTCATCAAAGGTCTCGGAAAGGCGTATCCTCACAGTGCGTGCCAAAGCCAGAACGTCGGGATCACGCAGCCATGGAAGCTCAAAGCATTCAATAGAGGCTTTGCCGGTTCTAAGTGCTATTGCTACAGCATAAGGAATAGAGAATTTTGCCTCTTCTTCGTCTTTTGGACATATAATCGCCCCTGTTTCTCCGATTGCCACTGAATAGGTATTTATTTCTATGGTTCTGATATCTCTGTAGTCAACTGATTGTTCATTCCTTAGCTGCAGAGCTAGATCGATCGAGGGATGAACATGCCGGCAAGTTGGATAGGGTTTTGTATATGTTTCAAGTATCTTGTATTGTTCTCCCAGGCCGTCCGTAAGTACAGCAGGATCGTAAGAATCGCACATGGCCCGTAAAAATCCCCTCTTACCAGAAAGGATTGTCTTCGGCCCTTTTGCCCCGAGCTGTGCAAGAAAGCCAGCTATTACTCCACTTTGAGAAGCCTTTCCTGCTTGAAATGGCTTTATCATAGGATTCTCTGTTAACATTTCCTGCAAACCGGCGCCTTGCAGACCAGCAATCGAGAGAGCGTACATCGTTTCTTGAGAACCCAAGCCCAGCAACTTCGCAGTTGCTGTAGCCGCACCAAAGGGTCCGCATGTGCTCGTTGTATGAAAGCCTCTTAGCAGATGCGAGTTCTCGCTGTTGATCGAAGCTCCGATTCGCAAAAGAACCTCGTACCCAACAACTATTGCAGTCAAAAGGTCTCTCCCGTTCACTTGGAGTTTCTCCCCTACTGCAAGCGCTGCTGGGACAACAGAAACGGATGGGTGCAAGGTTCCGAACCGATAGCCGTCGTCGAGTTCAACGGAGTGCGCGAAAACGCCGTTAGCAAAAGCGGCATCGTCACAAGCAAGCCGATCGCCGCTTCCAATGATTGTGCACTCTCTTGTTCCCTTTTTTTGTCTAAGGTAATTAAGCACTATGTGTCCTATGTGTCCTTTGTGAAACCCCGCCAGCCCGGCCGCTAGAAAATCAAGGAGGGTGCTCTTTGCTTTCTTCACAACCCGATCGGGCAGGTTTTCGAACTGTAGTCTCGCAATGAAATCGCTGTACTCTTCTACGAACATACGCTGCTGTCCTTCCAGTTATCCCACGAGCTCATTGTATTCACCTCTTACAATTGCACGTAAGGAGCTTTCCGGGATACACTCCAGTATGCCGGCCTTTCTCAATTACTACTTCTCCGTTCACAATTACGTATTCAATCCCGCAGGCGAACTGGTGTGGGTTAGCAAAAGTAGCTTTGTCACCGACTTCCTCAGGGTTGAAGATGAGGATATCAGCCGCTTTTCCGCACTTCAACGTCCCACGATCCGTCAAGCCAAGCTTGGCGGCTGGCAGAGCCGACATTTTTTGGATAGCTTCGGGGAGTTTCAGAACTTTTTTCTCTCTTACATATCGTGCCAAAACCCGCGGAAATGCACCATAATATCTTGGGTGTGGATGCATCTCCGCGTACCTTCCCCACGGTGAAACAGCCTTCCCATCCGAAGACACTATTGTAACAGGATCTCTTAAGATACATGCGACATCGTCTTCGGACATGGCAGGAGTAATGACTTTGACGCTTGTTTCCTGCGATCTGAGCAGATCAAGAATCGCATCTAATCCATCTGCGTCTTTTCTGCCGGCAATCTCTCTGATTGTCTTGCCTACCAGTTCTTTGTCATATTTAACCTCGGCGATTAGCATCTCCATCCAATCAATCTGTTGCAGCGATGAATGCCAGGAACCAACCCCGTCTAGCATGTATTTCTTAAGCGACTTCCTAAAACCAGCATTTCCAAGCTCCTTAACAAAGGACTCGACTTTGCCGCTCCAGAGAAAAGGAGGGACTAGATCGATCAATCCAGAGCAGTACGCAGTGTAGGGGTACTGATCCCAGCTTACGTCGATTCCTTTGTCGCGTGCTTCATGGAGTTTCTCAAGGAGCTTGGGAGCTTGTCCCCAGTTGTCTTTGCCTGATACCTTAAGATGGGAAATCTGTACCGACACGCCGCTTAGTTCTGCAATACGCAAGATCTCACCTATTGCATCCAGGAAGTCCGGCTTCTCCTCACGGATGTGGACGGCCCACAGCTTACCTTTTTTCCTTACCGTCTTGCAAAGCTTTACCAGTTCGTTGATCGAGTAGTAACATTCGGGGACGTACTGTATCCCACTCGACATTCCCCAGATTTGCGGATGTGCAAGTTCGCCTTCAAGCAGAGTATTGACAGACTCCATATCAACGGCAGAAAGCTGTGTCCTCATCCCCACAGTTCCGATTCTCAGCGGGACGCCCCCCACCAAAGACACCAAGTTTGAGCACACTCCTTTCTGGACCAAATCACTCATGTAATCAATTTGGGAGGGCCATTTCCACAGCTCTTTCTGTGAGTCGGTTAAGGAGAAATTGTTGGTCTCAAAGATGCGGATCAACTCATCATAATGATCGGCTCGCACCGGGGCCGCTGAAACTCCACAGTTGCCAACAACTTCCGTTGTGATCCCTTGCCTGATTTTGCTCTCGGCGTCCGGTTGAAAGAACAACGTAAGATCGGAGTGAGAGTGCATGTCGATAAAGCCCGGTGCAACGACCAAGTCCTGAGCATCGATTTCTCTTTTGCCTACTCCGTCGAAATTCATCTCGATCTGAGAGATAATCTCGTCAGTGACAACTACATCTGTTCTTATAGGGCTCCCTCCACTCCCGTCCAGCATCATTCCGTTTCTAATCACTAGATCGAACACCCAATCCCTCCTTATCCCCGACCGCGGCTCAACCGCGGATCTAACGTGTCACGTAATCCGTCTCCGAGAAGGTTAAAGCCCAATACTACTAACATGATTGCTACTCCTGGGAACAGTGTGAGCCAAGGTGCTGTCATAAGGTACATCCGTCCGTTGCTTAGCATGGCCCCCCAACTGGGAGTAGGTGGCTGAGCGCCAACGCCGAGGAAGCTCAGCGCTGACTCAATCAGGATGATCCTCGCCATACCTAAAGATACCTGAACAATGAGTGGAGCCAGACTGTTAGGGAGAAGGTGGCGAATGATTATGCGGACACGACCGGCCCCCACTGCTTGTGCTGCTTGCACATAGTCCTCCTCCCTCAATGCTAAGAATTGTCCGCGTGTTATGCGGGCGTATCCACCCCAATACACCAACCCGACGGCTATCATCACGCTCTGGAGTCCAGGACCGAGGATAAACATGATAGCAAGCGCCAAGAGGATGGATGGGAAGGCCCAGCTTAAGTCAACCAGCCCTTCGATCACGTGGTCAATCGTGCCTCCAAAGAAACCCGCGATTGCTCCAAGCGAAACTCCAATACTTAAGGAGATAATGGATCCCAAGAGTGCTATTCGGAGGGAGACCCTAGTGCCAAAGATGATCCGACTCAACACACACCTTCCAAATTCGTCCGCTCCCAACGGATAACCATTCTTACTAGGGGGCGTGAGAGCGTCCTTAAGCGATTGCTGCACAGCCGGCCTAGGGGCCATGACGGGCGCAAAGATCGTCGTCATTAGAAAGAGGCTCACAATGACCAGGCCAACGGTAGCGTTCTTGCTTCTCAGAAGACGCAACAGAAGAACCGGAGCTTCCATTTTGAGCCCCTTTCTCGGCTAGTAGTGAACCTTTGGATTGATCACTGCGTATAACATGTCAGCCATAAGATTGCCAAGAATAACAGTCACGGCCAGCATTAGAGTAATTCCTTGTACAACGGGGAAATCCCGCATATATATGCCATCAACAAGCATTCTACCCACGCCTGGTCGCAAGAACACAATCTCAATCACGACTGCTCCTCCAAACAGCCAACCAATTCTGAGGCCAAGAAGCGTTACAATGGGAATCAATGCGTTGCGCAAAGCGTGCTTAAACACCACCACTGTCTCGTGAAGACCCTTTGCTTTCGCAGTTTGGATGTAGTCCTGACCAATTACTTCGAGCACACTGGATCGAGTCATTCGCGCGACCTCGGCAGCCCCTGCAAGACTGAGCGTCAACGCTGGAAGAATAAGGTGTCTGAAGCTTCCGTAACCAGCGATGGGGAACCAACCTAGTCGCACAGAGAACAGGGAGATGAGCAAGAATCCAAGCCAGAACTGCGGAATAGAAACCCCGACGATAGCTAGCCCCATGCTCGAGTAGTCAAACCAAGTATTTCGCTTAACTGCTGCCAGAACTCCAAACATAATGCCGATAAGATAGGAGAGGAACAGGGCACTAACCGTTAGCTCTAGGGTATTCTTCAGTCTCTGAGCAAGAACAGTACTGACGTCCTCATTCAGGATGATGGATCTGCCAAGATCAAAGCGGCAAATTCTTCCGAGGTACGCGAAGTACTGCACGAAAAACGGCTTATCCAGCCCCAGTTGTGCCCGAGTGCGAGCATAGGCTTCAGGTGTGGACATCTCTCCCAGTATCAGTCGCACAGGATCTCCGGGCACCAGGTGCAGAATTGAGAAAACGATGATTGTCACGCCAAATAGCACCGGAAACATAACCAAAATGCGCTTGACAAAGTACCGGGCGATGCTCAAGGACGCCCATCCTTTTCGATCGTTACAGAAAAGAGTCTAAACATGCCAAGCAGTTTACTTGAGAGGAGACATTCATCCCACTAAGCCCCAAAAAGACAATTAAGCCTTTCTTTCTATCCCATTTCTATCTAGCACTATTTCTTTTAGTACAAGCAATCAAATGCATCGCCACGGCCACATGCATGGGCTTTGCCTTTCAGTAGAAAGAGAAGGAGAGGGCAACAAAGACCCTCTCCTGGCCTCTTCTCCTGTTCCTCATTTCCTATACAAATCAAGTAGCCATATATGATCCAGTGTCCCTACATACCCACCAAGATCTGACCTGTAAGCTCTGATTTGTTGGGGGTAGTAAATTGGAACCCATCGAGCAGTCTCAATTAGATACTCGTGAATCAAGCGGTACACGAATTGCCTTTCCTCTGAGGTCGGCATTGACTCCGCCTTCACGAATAAGAAATCTAACAGAGGTTCGTTCGTCCTTGTTTTGTTGACTCCAATATCTATTCGTTTGGAATTGAAGAACCACTCCAGGATGTCCGTATTGTCCCACCCATGAACGCGCAAGTATGCTTGTTGCCTTCCGCTTTTGAACATGTCAAGATATGTTGCAGAATCGAATTGTTGGATCTCAGCCTTAATGCCCAGTTGTGCCATTTCATTTTGAATTACGGTGGCAATTTGTACACGCTCCGTCGCTGTATCTGTCCACAGAGTAATGATGAACTTTGCCCCGTTCTTCTCCAGGATCCCATCGCCATCCTCATCCGTCCAGCCTGCTTCTGCCAGAAGCTCTCGCGCTCTATTCGGATCGTAGTCATATGGGTTATCTACCTGTGGCTCAACCATCGGAGCAAAATAGGTAGCAGCTGGCTGGCCAATGCCCTGGAGCACGCTTTCCACGATCGAGGCCTTGTCAACCATGTAGTTCATAGCACGCCTTACCTTGATATCATCAAACGGAGGCGTAGCAATGTTCATTCCCATATAGACGAGTCTTTTTGAAGGTGTTATCATCACTTCCACATCCGGATCTGCTCTAAGAACGGGTTCCGAAGTTGGTGGGACGTAATACTCGATGTCTACCTCACCTGCCTGCAGCAGCATCACTCTTGTGACGGCCTCGGGTACAACTTTGTAGATTGCCGTCTCGAAATAGGCTGGCCCTTGGTTAGAAAGCCAAGAGGGTCCCCAGATGTAGTCAGGGTTTCTCTTAAGTGTTATGTGGTCCCCTTTCACCCATTCGACAAAAATGTAAGGCCCAGATCCTACCGCTGCTTTGGTGCCAAAGGCATCGCCGTACTCCTCGTACGCGGTGGGGCTGACGATGCTCCCGAATACATTACTGATGTTGAATAGCAGATTTGGAAACGGATATTCCAAGATGAGCTTGACTGTAATGGGATCCACCGCTACTACATCTTTCACTGCTGAGTACAGATAGGCTGAGGCTCCCGTGTCACGCACGGTCAAGATGTTCCAAGCCACTGCTTCGGCATCACAGGGAGTGCCGTCATGGAACTTCACGCCGCTCTTCAGGTGAAATGTCCATTCCTTTCCGTCCGGGCTCGTATCCCAAGATTCAGCAAGTCCATCTTGGTACCTTGCTTGGGGATCACGGGATACGAGGGTCTCAAAAATGTCCTCGCAAGGCTCCTCGGCCCACGTGGTAGTTATAGTGTTGAGACTGTGAAAATCCTCTAGGACCGATATAACAAGGGTTTTGCTTTTCGCCTCTTTGGTCGCGCGGTCTGCTTCCTGAGCGAAGGTGAGCATTGACACAGACCCGATGACCAATGCACACACCAGAACGAGCACAGCGATCTTCCAATTTGCTCGGAACGCCATTTCGATCGACCTCCTTTACAAATAAATATCACTTAAGTTATCTATATAGGAGGTACAGAGCCTATTAGGCTCTGTACCTCCTCGTTAGTCCCTCTATTGCCTATATAAATTGTGTAGCCAAATGTGATCTAGAGTCGCGACGTAGCCACCAAGATCGGTCCTGTATGCTCTCAACTGCTGAGGGTAGTAGACTGGCACCCAGCGAGCCGTCTCAAGTAGGTACTTGTGGAGCATACGATAGACGAATAGCCTTTCCTCAGATGTTGGCATCGACTCCGCCTGCACGAACATGAAGTCTAGCAGCGGCTCATTTGTTCTTGTCTTGTTGACGCCACTATCGATTCGCTTCGAGTTGAAGAACCATTCCAAGATGTCGGCGTTGTCCCATCCATAGAGGCGCATGAACGCTTGCTGCCTTCCACTTCTAAACATATCCATATACGTTGCCGAATCGAACTGCTGGATCTCCGCTTTTATGCCCAGCTTTTCCATTTCGCTCTGAATCACCGTCGCTATCTGCACACGTTCGGTGACGGTATCTGTCCACAAAGTGACGATGAACTTCTGCCCATTTTTCTCGAGGATTCCGTCGTCATCCTCGTCTGTCCAACCTGCTTCGGCCAGAAGCTCTCGGGCCTTGTCCGGATCGTATGTGTACGGGCTATCTATTTGAGGCTCTACGATGGGCGCAAGGTAATTGTACGCAGGTTGTCCTAACCCCTGTAAGACATTCTCTACTATCGACTCCCTGTCAGCAATGTATTCCATAGCACGACGAACCCGCTCGTCATCGAATGGAGGCGATGTAACGTTCATTCCCATGTAAACAAGACGTCTTTCAGGGGTGATCACGACCTCAACATCGGAGTCGTCCTGCAAAGGAGTCACGGACGTGGGAGGAACATAGTAGACGATGTCGACTTCCCCTGCCTGCAAGAGCATCGTCTTCGTCACAGCCTCTGGCACAACCTTGTAGATCACAGTGTCGAAGTACGCAGGGCCCTCGCTTTCAAGCCACGAGGGAGCCCAGTTATAGTCGGGGTTCCTCTTGAGCGTAACGTGGTCTCCCCTAACCCATTCCACAAACATGTAGGGCCCCGTCCCGACGGCCGTCTTCACGCCATAATCCTCACCGTATTTCTCAAACGCAGTTGGGCTGATGATGCTCGCAAATCCACTACTGCTTAGGTTATACAGAAGGTTTGGGAAAGGGTTCTTGAGAATGAGCTTCAATGTAAGTGGATCCACTGCGACGGCGTCTTCAACTGCTGAGTAAAGGTATGCAGACGCTCCGATGTCGCGCATGGTCTCGATATTCCAGGCGATAGCCTCCGCATCACAAGGAGTACCGTCATGGAACTTCACGCCGTTTTTCAGATGAAACGTCCATTCTTCCCCGTCTCCGCTGACATCCCACGACTCCGCAAGTCCATCGTGGTAAGTCAGCTGAAAGTCCCGGCTTACAAGTACGTCGCAGATATCCCTGTTCATCTCCCCGCCCCAAGACGTGGATATCGTATTGAGGTTTTGGGGATCTTGGTCGATGGCTATTACTAGCGTTTTGCTATTAGCCTCTTTGGTCGCGCGATCTATCTGCTGAGGAAAAGCGACCAGCACCGTCAGAGCGAGCATTGTTCCCAATGCAAGACCTACGATCACTTTCTTGATGCCACTAGACATAGGGAATACCTCCTTTTTAGTTTGTTCCTTTGAGCTACGTTGTATGGGTCCGTTTGATCACCTCCTTTATTGGAGATGGGATCTAGAAAGAGGCCCACGCGGCAACAGATGTTTCGTACTGGACAAGGCTAAAATAAGGAAATATGATGCGAATGTCGGAGTCACTGGTTTAGTTACAAGATTAACTTCTGCGCTTATTGTTCCTTTGCGCACATTACCACCCTCGAAGACACATCAAATCGAACGATCTGGAAATACCAGTATTACCAATACTACACCAAGCAACAACAGTCCGTCAAGTACCATGGAACAAAACCGTTACAGGCACGTGTGCAGCAATATACGTAGCGCCACCACTGGATACAGGCATCGGCATCAGCGAAGGACTGGTTGAAATTGCATGTCTGACCTCACAGATTCGACGGCTTGATAGACGGGGGATGTTCCAGCGCTTGATTACGGAAACCAAACCTATAAACTGAATCATTGTACATCTCCATACCTGTTCGGGGAGCAGAATGCCGAGTTCAGTGGCGAGGATTAACCTGTCGGTGCTCGCAGAGAACATCGAGCACATTCGAGCGTGTTTACCCGAACAACTCAAAATCACATTCGCGGTTAAATCAAACGGGTACGGCCACGGAATTGAGGCTATTTCGCGAACTGCTGAACAGGTGGGGGTCGACTGTCTGGGTGCCGCGACTGTCGATGAAGGTGTGATAGTTCGCCGCGCTGGTGTGAAGCTTCCCATTCTACTCCTAGGCCCTATCCAACCTTCCGAGATGCGAACAGCATTAGAAAACGACCTGTGCTGCCAGGTTTCCGAAGTGGAATCCCCTCAGTTGCTCTCCCAGCTAGCAACTCGACTGGGGAAGAAAGCATCTGTTCAGGTAAACGTTGATACGGGCATGGGGCGATTTGGCGCAGCGGTGGACAAGACACCCCTGCTCATGGCCGAACTCAGAGATTTCCCAGGCCTCGAAGTCAAGGGGGTATTCAGTCATCTTTCAGCGGCTGATTCGGAAATGCCGGAGGATCAGAGCTACACGGTTGCCCAAATCCGGCGCTTCACAGCCTTGCTAAAGGAGCTAAGACGTTCGGACCTTCTCCCTCCACTTCGACATATCGGGAACTCGGCAGGTCTCATTCAATACAAGGAGCTCGTGACATCGGGAGATTTAAACATGGTGCGAATTGGCACACTTTTTTACGGATATCTTGAGGTTATTCGTCCGTGGGCACAAAAAGTGTCACCAGTTGCGACAATGATTACCCACGTGATCGCTTTGAGAGAAGCGTTTCGGGGGGATTTCGTTGGCTACGGCAAGGCTTACCGTTGTTCTCGCCGCCGCCATCTGGCTGTGGTTCCAATTGGATACGGCTCGGGCTTGAACCCGAAGCTCGCCTCTGGAGGAGAGATGTGGGTCAAGGGAGAGCGTGCCCCAATCGTTGGTAGGCTTTGCCTCGACTATACTATTATCGACGTATCGGGGATTAGTGGGGTATCGATTGGGGATGAAGTGGAGGTTGTGGGGCCGCATATTCCCGCTGATCATTTGGCAGAGAATACTGGATTGGCAGTATGTGAAGCCTTAGTGCCAACGTTGAACGCTGCTGCAAAGCGGATATATCAGGGCTAAATTGACACGCATTCTGGGGACCCACTGGCGTGGTAAGGGAACGCAAGATCATTCCAGGAACGATTCTCAGGTTTTGTTCTTGTCCACGCTCGGCCATGATGTTTGCTTGATCCAGACCGGAAGGGGGGCAGTATTTGGACAATCAAGCAACTGATGAATCGTTGACCTGCCAACTTGTCTACTTCCTTCAATGGCAAACTGCTGGTAGGCGACGCTTGGCTCGACAAACCGGACTTTCCGAAATGCAGGTGCGCCTCCTGTTAGAACGGCTCCGCAGGGCTGGTTGTCTGACAGTGGATAGAAACGGGGCGAGCTTGACTCAAGCGGGGAGACGCACCTACGCGCCACTCCTCCGTGCCGTGAAGGCCGTACGAAGGCTTAGGCTGCCTTCTCTGATTACAGGACCTGTCACAGTGGCCGCCTTGGTATCCTATCAGGCGACACGGCCTGTATGGTGGTACCGCGACCAGGCGGTCAGGGAAGGAGCGGCTGCGCTAATTCTGTTGCGCTGTGTGCGAGAAGAATGGTAC
>CAZOUO010000018.1:0-26069 GCA_964582975.1 uncultured Thermotogae bacterium
CCCTTCGAGCCGATTCTCTACTTGTGACTGGTCCAGTTCTAGGGGTGCACGCCCTCCCCCTCATGCAGCCGTTTTTCTTACCCTATTCTAACAGAGATTTCTCACACAGGCTGCTAGCTGTTCTGCGGTAGAGTGAATCTGCATTCCGCCTATCGTCAAACCCGGAAAGCAGGTTAGAATCTGCCACTGAAAAGAGCCACATCCTTTCGGGACTGGTCGTTCACCGGTGGGGACCAGGCTGGGGATTGAACCAAATCTCGGAGGACAGGCCAACTCGCTAAGTGACTCCGCCAAGTTCATTTGCCTCGTTCTCAGGCCACCTGTCATAGTAGCGCTCTGCGAAAGAAGGTGAAGACAGCGAGATGGCTGCCTGGACAAAGGATGCCAATCCCTCAAACAGGAGGTAGAAAGGGCCATGCTTGTAGCCTTGCATTGTGTGGCCATACTCATGCCTTACTATGCTCTCAGTCAGTAGGGCCTGGCTGACAAAGATGTACTTCCCCAATGAAGTCCCAAAGGGGGTTCTTGTCACGATTATCTTCACCTCGTTCATGTTTGCAGTGTTCACAACATTCCCAGTGAGTTGGAGTAACCCGTAGTAGAGAGTCCCAAGAACATTCTGCGGAAAGCAGAATGTTGCGTGGGCAATGTTCCTGCGCACTCGTGTCTCCTGTGAAATGGGTTCGATGTTGCTGACGATCGTGGCAAGATCCCGTGCCTCCTCAGCCATATTGACAGTGGAGCGAGCCTCAGACGTATCCCGATCGACAGAACCTGTGGCGAGAGGATTGACTGACTCTGTCGAGTCTGCATGCATAGGAAAGTGTGGAAGGACCATGTGTAGTGGAATGGTACAAAGGATCAACACGGCAGTCACCAGCACGGTACTCATAGTGCTCCCTCCATGAGGAGAGCATAGCAGAAGTCAACCGTGGTCGTGGATGCTCACACGAGAGCTACGATCCGATATGGATCTCAGAGTGTCTTGGACCCTGGGGGACGATTGCGGGGCGCATTCGTTAACTGTATCTTGGTGACCAATGGCCGTTTCATGATGCATCTGGTATTCCTATCGCTTTTCCTGCGTGACGTTTGACGATCCTTCCGCACCTGAGCTAGGGTGTCTTCAGACAGCAAAGGAGGTTGGCATATCCGGCAAGGACGTGGGAACTTCGGGGAAGTCGATCATCATCATCGGGGCGGGAATAGCTGGCTTATCCTGCGGGTGCTATGGCCAGATGAACGGCTATCGAACCAGAATCTTCGAGATGCACACCACACCTGGCGGAGTCTGCACTACCTGGCAGCGCAAAGGGTACAAGATTGACGGGTGCATCCACTGGCTAACGGGTTCCAGCCCGGGGAATAGCTTCTATTCCGTGTGGGAAGAACTAGGCGTCGTGCAGGGGCGGACCATGGTTAACCATGTGGGATACGCACGAATCGAAGGCAAGGACGGTGACGTTCTCGTTGTCTACTCCGAGATTGACCGTTTGGAGCGGCACATGAAAGAACTTGCTCCGGGGGATGAGAGCGTCATCGAGGAGTTCGCCAACGGGATTCGCACGTGCATTAACTTCCCCATGCCTGTCGAGAAGGCGCCCGAGCTCTATAGCCCGATCGACGGGCTCAAGATGATGTCCAAAATGCTTCCCTACCTCGGGTTCATGAGGAAATGGGGCAAGATGACGATCCAGGACTTCGCCCAACGCTTCAAGAACCCATTCCTGCGCGAGGCGTTTCCGCTTGCTCCGAATCTCCAGCATCCTGCTGATTTCCCGATGCTGGCCTTTCTCATGACGCTAGCTTGGATGGATCAGAGAGCAGCCGGCTATCCGATGGGCGGTTCCCTGGAACTGGCACGAGCGATCGAGATGCGCTACCTAGCTTTGGGAGGCAAGGTCGGCTATGGCTCGCGGGTGGTCAAGATCCTGGTGAAAGAGGGCCGGGCGGTCGGCGTTCAGCTGGCAGACGGGACGGAACACCGCGCCGACATCGTCATCTCCGCCGCCGATGGTCACACCACAGTCTTTGACATGCTTGATGGCAAGTACATCAAAGGCAGGATCCAGGACTACTACGATAGCCTCCCCCTTTTCCCTCCCTTGATCTACGTAGCACTGGGCGTTGCCCGCTCGTTCGCCGACATGCCGCCTACCGTGACAGGAATAGACTACCCCCTGGATGAACCGGTCACAATTGGCGAGCGGGAACGGACGCGACTGAGTGTGCAGGTGTACTCTTTCGATCCCACCCTGGCGCCGAAGGATAAGACGCTAGTGAGAGTCTGGTTCAAGTCCGACTACGATTACTGGAAGGAGCTACATCGGGACCCTGAGCGCTACAAGGCAGAGAAGGAGCGGATCGCCGACCAAGTTACTGCCTTACTTGAGGTGCGATTTCCAGGATTGGCCGCTGCCGTGGAGATGCGGGATGTGGCGACGCCCATGACCTGGGAGCGCTACACAGGCAACTGGCGGGGCAGCTTCGAGGGCTGGCTGATCTCGACGAAGACTCTTCGGATGCGCATGAGAAAAACCCTGCCGGGACTAAGGGACTTCTATATGGCAGGGCAATGGGTTGAGCCGGGCGGTAGCCTGCCGACCGCGGCATTGTCGGGCCGCAATGTCACACAGATGATCTGCAAGAAAGATCGGAAGCGGTTTGTGACGTCGACTCCATAGCGAAATGGCTTGCAAAGACGGTGTGAGCCTACAGAACCGATCCTGGAACCAACACGCGGCGTTTTCAACAAGCTTTCGGGGAGTTTGGAGCCTGGGGGACTGATTGTAGAACTCAAGTCCTGGCTCTCGTGTGGTGACGACCAAGGGGCCCAAGAGAAAGATCCCAAGCGAAGCTACATTTGGCACACGTACATACTTCAATATCGCGCATCTCCCGGTACTCGAAAACATGACAAGATGATCATCAAATCACATGTTCGCGAAACCACTCCTCGCCACTCAGGCCAGCAGCCTCGCAATCACTCCCTAAACGGGCCTAGGAGTACCTGCTTGGGGGCAGGCACAACCCTGTCAAGGACCAACTCTTCAGTTGGACCGGTTTTCGAGGGCAAGGTCAAACTCTTCTACCGCTGGTGATGCGGGCGTGGCTGTTGGCGCCAAAAGCCGAGAACACGGAGACGGCATAACAGTAGGCTTCTTTTGTTGCATAAGCGGGCAGACTCTCGCCAACTAGACCTTGTGTGGGGAAGGCAGTACACGGCTCAAACCCTAAAGGAGGTGCTCTTCTACATCAGCATCACCAACCGGATCAAGACTGCCACTACAACAGCCCCCAAGCGAGCAGAGGTAGAAGGTTTGTACCGCCACTGGGATGATTTTCTTCACCCAGCCATGTATTGTTGGAGGTGTCTATGTCAGGATAGATCCCGCTGGGGTCCACCAATACGGAGGTTAAGTCCTCATCGGTCTCAAACAAAAGAAGGTTCAGTTTCTTGTCTCTTGAAACCCTCAGCTGCAGCTTGTGGTCCGACTGTGTTCGCGCCTCGACGACAACTGGGAATGCGGCACTCCCCAGCTGAGACACTTCCACTTCCCAGCCGTGTTCCACCTTCCTAATACCAGTTACGGCATAATCTAGAGTCGCGTTGCCCTCAACCCAGTCGGCGGAGAACCACGAAAGATCACCTCCGTAGGCTTCCTCACAGTAGGCAATGAGGTCGGAGGAGGAAATCATGCTGCCGGCTAGCTCAGAAATGACCCTCTTAATGACGCCATGGAAGCGCTTCTCACCCAGGAAGTCTTCCAGGAGGGCACAGACAGCAAACGCCTTGCCGTGGGCCAAGGCCAGATTCCATTGAAAGGACCAAGGTTCCCCGACTTTCATCAGGTCGCTGACAGGCTGGGAGAGACTAGTGTTTCGCCCTTCGTTTTCTACCCGGGGGTAAAATTGCATCATCATCCGATGCCAGTTATCGCCAAGGCCGCGGGCAAGAAGATAATGTCGGTCCATCACCATCCCCAGGCCGACGACAATCCAGGGGATCTCGTCGCGGGGTTGGGAAACCAACACACTGAAGTATTGGTGTGCCACCTCGTGGGCCACCAGCCAGCGATACTGCTCATCGAGCCCTTCGCCGGTGAATATGCCGATCACGTTGCAGGCAGTAAAGGCACCACTCCCCTGGCCGGGGGCGACTATGGCGAGGTACTTGCATGGGTATTCCCCGTACTGGGAGCTGTAATAGACAATGGCGTCAACGGCCGCATCGAGAAATCTCTCTGCCCAATGCTCGTTTTCCTCAGAGACGTAACACCGAAGCTCCACATCCTCGGCAAGCTTGCTACGAACTTTCCAGGAGTGGCAGCCGTAGATCGTGAATCCACGGACTTTGGAGGCACGTAGGAGAATGCTGCTCCTTCCGTCCTCACGATGCTGTTCTTCGATTATCTTTCCGGTAGAAGCAATGACCAGCTCGCTGGGGATTTCGATGTCTACCTCGTAGTCCGCCAGGCGGTCATCGTCCACAGACCAACCATCGTTATGGAAAGTCATCGCCTTTGGATACCAAGCATCGAAGGACCAATACGGGTCGTCCTGGAGCACTGTCATTTCTAGTCCCAGGAACCGCTTTCCTACAAGCTTATAGTCGATCTCTAGCTGAGCGACTCCACCTGGGTCGAGATGTTCAGGCAAAGTAACGGCCATTTGCCCCTTCTCCGAAGAGCGATTCCCGAAGGTGGCGGATTGGTAACGCCATAGGAGATCTCTGCCTTCCTGGCCTCGGACGGCTAGAATCTGCATTGCATCATCAAGACTAAGGTTGAAATCCAATCGAAAGTAGAGCTCATTGAGGGACTCCGATGAGTTGTTGAGATACTGAATCCGTTCGCTTGCTGTAAGTACACCCTGTGCCGTGTCTAGCTCCAACTCAAACAGGTAAGAGTTCGTCGCCGCAAGGAGAGGAATGGAGAACATGCTGAAACCAAGCATCAGCGCAGCAAAGATGGTACGAGAAGTACTCGAAGGGATCTTCTTGAGTCCAAGGAGAATGGGGTGTGTGAGTTTTCGTGTCAGCCCTCTGACCCCCCGGGCTAGACACCCTCCTTTCATGCCCACCCTGTTCTCTCGCCTTTCCACCAACCGTACTTCCACAAAACCATCCATTGTTCTTGCCTCCTCGCATGTGTGCTAGTTCTTGTCACCTCTTAGTCTACCGCATATCGGAGAAAAGTCTGGTTCTCGCTAATACAAACGCACCAGTCCAAATGGCCTTTACGTCGAAAACCGGACTAGGGACAGAGTGAAGGTCATTCGGGGGCAAGGTCACGCTGCACTTGAACCGATTTCAGGGAGTAACGTCATCAAGGCAGCTCTTTGCCAGACAAGGAACTTGAGGGTGCCCTTAAATCCTTTTGTCAAGTGACCAGTAGCGGCAATACGACCCCCCTCACAAGAGAAGGGAGTGTGTCTCTCATTTCGGAGCTGTTACCTCCAACGCCAGGCCCAAGCTATATAGGTCCTCAAACGGCAGTTTGTTGAACTCAACAATAAGGCGTGCCTGATCACTTAGAATGAACGATATGGAAACAGCCATTTGGTGTCGCACCATACCATCAGATTCATCACTTTCTCCAAGTGGCAGGTGTAGGCGATAGCTTGCACAGCAAGAAAGATCGGAGAGATATGGGAATATAGGTTCGCAGTAAGCAGACAGAGAAAGACCCCAGTCATTCTTATCGCGGTATGCATCATGACTGTACCCACCTCCCGCTCCCACGGCCATCAAGAAGTGCGGCTCATCCAGAAGCGAAAACTTCAAATCTCCAATGGCACCAAGGAACTTCACATCCCCTGCTGCAGGGCCCACCCCAATCCTTACGCCGCTTTGTAGTCCCAGATCAATCCCCTCGGTCATTCCAACTGTGAAACGGCCCTGCGGGGCCAAGTACGATATGTACTCAATATTCATAATCGCTCCAAGCCCAAGGGTGAGTGCGGTGTTTCCAGCGCCAATAGTCCTCGCCGTCTGAAGGAAGTTGAAGAAACAACCCGTGAGAGAGAACGTGACTAGGAACAGTACGACAACCTGGAGTATCCTAAGCATCAACGCCTTCCTCATCTCCATGAGTAAACCTGCCTCAGGTAATCGCTCCACCAGTGGAGTCAGTTTAAACGGTCCCCGATGCACATGTCAAAGCAGGCGACCAAGCTAGTGCCTTGGGTGCTGGAAGCCTGTACTCTAGGTTGCTTTGGAGCCTGGGGAACTGAATGTAGAACGCGTTCGTTAGCCGTTGCGTCGGGCTGTCCGTATGGGGTTACTGATCTCTTAGATTCCGCACGATCTCAGCAAGTCCGGGTCGACTGCCAGTCTCGAGCAGATGGGCTCGGAAGATGCGAACCGCCAACCACAGCCCCCCAACGATGGACAAGGCCATCACAGCCACGCTCACACAGATCTGCCAGACAGGAATCTCCATCAGTCCCAGGCGGAGCATCGTCTGAACGGGCGCCGTGATGGGGAAGATGGACAAGACGATCCAGATCGGACTTCTCGGAGTGAGCATAAGGAGCGAGGCCAACCAGAGTGGCACAAAGCCTAGGAGCGTATACAGAAGCGCGAGCGACTGCCCTTCCCTCGAATTGGGACTGACCGCACCGACCGCGACGGACAGCACCGCGAACAGCAGGTACCCTAGAATGAAGTAGAGAATCCCTAGGAGGATGATGCCGAACGGGGGTCGCGTCTTGCAATCCAGCACTAGAATCTAGCGCATCGATCTGGCGAAGCATCGAAGCACAACCCATAATTCCTCAAGGAGCAGCGTGCAATAGGGCTATGCCCATCCCTAATTGCCTATCCGCTCCTGAGGCTTCGGATAATTTCCGTAAACTTTGGTCTTTTCCCGTACATGAGCAGGTAAACTCGGAAAGCCTTGATTGCCAGGGACATAACCAGAATGACGGAGAGCACCAGCACGGCTAAACTGGCCGCCAGTTGCCAGGCGGCAATACCAGTTACGCCCAGCCTCAACATCACTGCAATGGGAGCCGTGACCGGGAAGATGGTCAGCACTGACCAGATTGGGCTGTCCGGGAATATAAACAAAAAGGATGCAAACCAGAGGGGGACATAGACGAGCATCGCGTAAATCATGGACAGTTGCTGTCCCTCACGGACGCTGGGGCTGATAGCGCCGACGCCCGCCGAGAGGGCAGCGAACAATGAATAACTCAGAATGAAATAGACTATCCCAAGCACCAGGAAGTTGGCCGGTAGTTGTATCGTGCCGAAAAAGCCGCCTATAGTGGATGAGGTCAGGTTTAAAAGGAGTGGTAATGAGGCCAGCCAGACGACCACCTGCACCAGCCCGGCGGCACCCAGCCCCAAAACCTTGCCGGTGAGCAGCTGTCGGGGGGAAACTGAGGAGAGCAATACCTCGATAAGGCGGCTCTCTTTCTCATCCCCCAGCCCCTGCACCAGGTAGACGGTGGAAGCCTGCAGAGAGAGGGCCAGCAGCAGGCTGAAAATAGCGGGGATGATGACATTCCCATAGCCGCCCTGCTCCGTAGCCACCTCCCCCGTTTCGGTAAGCCTGGTCGTCACCAGGTCTAGGGGGTATTCTATCCGGTATACCGTTTCGGGAGGTACTTTGCCCGCTAACATATTGCTGGTGAGGAAATTCTTAATGCCGGTGGCGATGGCCGGGGGAGTTTCCAGCTGTCTCTCCAGGGTATAACGGTTAATTACCCCGGTTGATGTATAATCCGAGGGGATGACGAAATACTCGGAAACATCTCCGTTAATTAGGGCAGCCGTGGCATCACTAGGCGTATCAAAGCGGACTAGCTCTATATATCCCTGAGCGGTATACTGGTCAAATCCACCGGCTTCATCGACATAGCCGATGGTGACCGTCTCTACTAGCGGTGGCTCATCGGTTGATACGAGCTGGAAAATACCTATGCCTATGAGGACTAAGACCGGCACGATAAGGGTCAAAATGATAAAACCCTTCCTCTTTATCGCGTGCAGGAATTCGTGCCGGAATATCAATAGCGTCTTGTTCATGATTTTTTACCCACCTCCTTCAGGAATATTTCGTTGAGCGAAGGAGTGGCTACTTCAAAGCGGTTGATTACCATGCCACGGCTTATCAAATGCGCCAGAACCTGCTGAGGGGTTGTCTTGTCGTCCAGCATCAGCTCAGTGTAGCCCTTGTGCTGGCGCTTCTCGACAACCCCCGGTACTTCCCCCAGCTCACCTTTAAAATTCAGCAGCACCGAATTGCCCCTGTATCTTGCCTTGATTTCACTTAAGTTCCCATAGAGGACGTTCTGCCCGTTGTTTATCATTAAGATGCGGTCGCAGAGTTCCTCTACCTGGTTCATCTGGTGGGTGCTCAGGATTACGGCTTTACCCTGATTCCTCAGGTCAGCGAACATTCCTTTCACTAACTCGGTGTTTACCGGGTCGAGGCCGGCGAAGGGTTCATCCAGGATAACCAGTTGCGGGTCATGGATGATAGTAACGATAAGCTGGATAATCTGTCCCATACCCTTGCTCAGTTCTTCAATCTTATTCCTTTTGTTGGGTAACATGCCTGTTTGGCTGAGCAGCTGGTTGGCTTTTTCTGTGGCTGAGTGCCTGTCCATACCCTTGAGTGTGGCCAGGTAGACAATAGACTCAAGTACGCTCAACTTTTTATACAGACCTCTTTCCTCAGGCAGGTAGCCGAGCCTATTTTTGGTAGCTTCGCCCAACTTCTCGCCAAGGATAGTCACCTCGCCCGAGTCCGGCTTGATGACGTCCATCATCATCCTTATGGTGGTAGTCTTGCCCGCACCATTGGGACCAATTAGACCGAATATTTCGCCTCGAGCGACAGAGAAGGATAGATCGTTAACCGCGACCTTGTCTTCGTAGGACTTGATTAGATGCTCAACTTCTACGGCCTTCATTGGCCCTCCTCGTCGAAAGCATAGCAAGAATCCACCCAAAGAGCGAAGCGCGTGTCAAACAGGCGTAAGATGACGGCGAAAGAACAAGCAGCTTGGGTCGTGGGGATTGATTGTAGAACTCAGACGTCGGCTGTCCCGTGGTGATCGGTGTCCGCGTTCTGCTTGGCCGAGGCTTCTAGAACCCTGTTGGGAAAAAGCATTGAGGGGATGGGCATGTTTGAGAAGCAGGAACGTGTCTGCAGGGTGCTCCTGGCCGAGGACAAACCTAACGACATAACCGCCTTCAAGCGGGCCGCGCGAAGAGTGAGCATCGTTTCTAGCTGCGGGTCATCGTCGATGTGGAAGCCGCACTCGACTTCCTGCGGAAGCAGGGGGAATGGGCCGGTGCTTGGGCGCTGGACTTCGTCTTTCTGAACATCAACATGCCGAAGATCAATGGCTGGGGAGTCCTTGACAAGATGAAGTCGGACCCGGAGCTTCGGATCTCCGCAGTGGCGATGTGGACGATTGCAGAGATCGAAGAGTACACAACAAGATCATTCGAGATGGGCCCCTCCGGGATCTTCACGAAGCCTGTGGACTCACAGAAGATGGAGTCCCAAGGTGTGCGCTATGCTTGAGTTCTATTGGTGGGCTTGGTCATATCCCTATGAGACTGGCGGCTAATATACCCAACGGCTCTTCCCTGATGCGTGAGAGCAGGTGATGACCGGCTGGTTTGGGCGATGTCTCTGAGGAGGGACTTCTGAGGAAGCGCGCTCCAGTATTGGAAGTCAAGGAAGACTATCAGATGCTTCTTGGTTCGACTGATCGTCGTGTTGAGTAAAGCGCGTGCATCGCTTCGAGTCGAGTCAGTGAACCACGGGTCATTGCGCTTCAGCCTTCCAGTGTCAGCAACACTGAATAGGACAGAGTCCCACTCGCGCCCTTGAGCTTGGTGAGTGTTCAGCACCTCCACAAGATAGAGAACATCAGGGTCATCGATCTGCTGCTTGAGGAGCTTCCGAATCAGTCTGGCCTGGTGCTTGTAGGGGGTTAGGACAGCCAGCGAAGCGACATCATCCGTGTTCCGAACCAGGTTCAGGCGACCTTCGATCTCGGCGATGATCGCCTCGGCTTCCGCGTGGTTCTCCCTCTTCCTGCGCCCTTTTACTTCCCGTGCCTTGCAGTCCCTGCACTCGATGAACGTCTCGGATTCGGCGACTCCCCTGAGTCCGATGCCCCCGTAGATGTGCATGTCCAGAAGCGACGCAACCGAGGGCCCAAAGCGGTAGGACGTGCGAAGCACCTGCTTCTGGATGAGATTGAAACGTGGTTCGTCGAGGCCGTGCAGTAGCTGGTAGTCCTCCCCGGAGATGAACGCATCCTCAAGGAACACTGATGGCTTCGCCCAATAGGCGCGGATAGCGTCATCATTGCCGCATTCACATACGGGCGGCAGCTGGAGATGATCGCCCAAGAGAGTGACGGGACGCCGCAGGGAGAGAAGGGGAATAGCCTTCGCCAGCGGCGCAAATGGAGCCTCGTCAACAAAGATCCTGTCAGCTGCAAGTCCTAGCTGCATGGTAATCCCGACGAATCCATCAAGGGTCATGCCTAGCACCGATTTGCTTGCCATGTCTTGTTTGTACTTAGCGAGCTGGGCCGAGAGACTCGCCTTCTGTCGCTCGAGCTCTTCCCGCGTTCCCTCCTCAGTGTCTTCGGATTCCGTCCCGTCTATGGCAAGTTGCAACAACTCCCCCTCCGACAGGCGGATCCGGGATTCCACACTATTGCGGCGCTTTTCCGCCTCAGTAAGCTTCGCACGCAGAGGGACCAACTGGGCTTCCACATCGGTGACGAGGTCTTGCAGTTCAGATCTTCGCTCCCACTCTGGTTCACACAAGGCTTCGATTTCGCAGATCTCCTCCTGGAGCGCCTTTGAGGTAGGCTCGACGCGTGCAAGCTGCTTCCGGCGGCTTTCCAGAGTTGATTCCGTGGCCCGAAGGTGAGCTGCAAGGTCCTCGATTCTGCCTCTGAGCTTCATCTCTCGCTTCGTAAAGACTCGTGAGAGGAATCCGAGTCGCTCAAGCGCCTTCTGCTCATCGCTTCGTGCCCTGATGATGTCGGTCTGCTCACGCTCCAGAGCTTCGATGTCCTCCTGAATCTCCAAGACACCGAGTCCCTCGAGCTTTCTTCTCTTGGCTTCCAGCTCTTGCTCATGTGGTGTGAGCAACTCCTTCTGCTCCTCCAAGACCCGCTGGTTCTCCGCCAGTTTGTGCTCTAGCTCAGCCGGCCCTTTTTGCGTTTCTGCAAGCTCACGGGTTGCTTCATCTAGGGAGACCTGCAATTCGCGGATCTCGCCCTGAAGCTCTTCCCTTCGCTGGATGGATGCTATCCGTCTCTGTAGAGACTGGATCTGGGACGAGATCTGCGCAATCTCGCTTCGAAAGGCCTGTTCTTCACAGCACTCGGGGAACTTGGTAAGGAACCGCTGAGATGGTGCGCCGATGCGGAGAACATCCCGCGAAGCAACGCCTTCAACGATGATCGCTGAAAGAGCGTTGTCAACAGCGTTGTTTGTCGGGGCAAGGATGAGTGCCTTCTCTCCACTCGATACACATAGTGCCACTGCTTTCGCCAGTACCCACTTTGTCTTCCCTGTACCTGGCGGTCCCCAGATATACGTCAGAGGGCTCGAGAGCGCTACCGTAATAGCCTTTTCTTGCTCCTCGCTGAGGCCTGAACCTGGAGCCAGCTGCACAGAAGGGGGATTCGGAGGCTTGAGTTCCGCGAGGCTGCAAAGCGAGGAGCCGTGCTCTCTGTACCAATCAAGGCAACGTCGCACTAGCCAGCGGAAGTCCACAGCAATGAGGCCACTCGTGAAAGCCACGTTCTCTCTGGCCGCTACTTCAGCTTCTCCAGTTCGTCGGTCGTATCTCAGGATGCGTATCTCAACGTCACTTGTCACGGAGTTGTCAGGGCTAAGCGTTGCCGCCGAATCAGGTCGCAGCCGGAGACCGGGGGGTAGCTCACACAAATACGTGTACCACAGCGCCCCCTCCAGCAACTGCTGACCTTCTTCTGAGGCTCGAATTGATGTAACTGCGTGCCTCTCGACTCCGCGGCCTTGGTCTGTGAGGAAGCTGAGGTACCGCTCGGTGCTTCTCAACACTGCGTCTGCGACTCTTTTGCCTTCCAGCACCACACGCTCCTCTCAAAGGTCAATTACCACGAGGCCGGCCTCATCCAGGACCGATCCACGCTATCTCCAGAAGAATAGGATACCAGAAACCAGACTATGGCGTTGGAGCCTGGCGATCAGAGTTTGATCGAGTCATCAGCGCCGCAACGTGTCGCAGAGATGCCGCGTCCGACGTGGTTGCCAGTGAAACGCCGCGACCGTATATTGTGAAATCATTAGCGTGCTTAAGGGCATCGGAATTGGAGTGGCGTTCATTGGTGCAATCCTCTGGGTCTCCACGTACCACGGGCGCGCACTGAGGCGGGCGCTGACCGTATTCTTCCTCGCCTTGGGAGCAGGGTATCCGGTTGCCTTGTGGCTCGTGTTCGGGAGCTTTGTGAACCCGATGGCAGCTCCCTGGGGACAACACAGCGCGCTGAAGGTTGCCTTTGCGGGTCTTCTGTACGCTCTCTACCCTTTGGCCATTCTTATCTTGCTACGCTTGTCTAGGTCGCCGCGGGCTCTTGGCGCCGTAACCCAGACGTGGGAGAAAAGCAAGAAGGATAGCGCACAGACCGAGTTGACTCGTTGGATGAAGTTCGTGTTCCCCCTGGTTTGGCAGCCGGCCTTGTTCTTCGCAGCACAAGGCATTCACTTGATCGTAGCATTTGTCAAACACCCGCATCCACCAGGGATAGAGAGCCTTGTTCTGCTGTCCGCGCAACCTGGGTATGGCTGGGTCCTGATGCATCCGACTCCTGCGATCCATCACACCTATGCTGGTGCGACTTTCCTTTGGAGTTTGGCTCTAGGCAATGGGCTCGTCTGCTTCGCTTTCCCAATTGCCAGGTGGTTCGTCGACCTTACACAACGTCCGCGTGTGATGAAGTATGGTTCACTCCTGGCAGCCGTTGCGGGTGTAGCCCTGGCAGTCCTTGGGTAGATCAGGAGCGGCTTGCCGGAGGAAGACCCTCTTCTCCGGCTACGTGGCACTAATGACGTCGGCATTGACGTAATCGACACGGATCCGCACCGCTGGCTGTTTGATATCCAAGGGAACAGCGTTTTGGAGCCTGGGGGACTGAATGGTGAACCCGTTCGTTAGCCGTCTCGTGGTGCCCGAGATCGCCTCCGAATTCACCAGTGAAACCTAGTCTGCTCGCCCTCGCGTCGTCGAGTTACGGCGATGTCTCTTGCGACTCGCCCAGCTTCCAGCGCAGGGGCTTCCCAAGCAGGAGTTGGGTGGCTCTGGCTAAGCGACCACTCGGGGGGCCTTCCACTTCCGGCTTTACTCAAACACCGTGATGACGACTTTGCCTCGGGCGTGACCTTCGTTCAGATAGCGCATCGCCTCGGGGAACTCGCTCAGTGAGTACGTTTTGTCGATGACCGGTGTGACCTTGCCGGCTTCAATCAGTTCCTTTAGTTGCAGTAGATCCCCTCTTTTTGGGGTCGCAACATACGTGCGTCCCTGCCGGCGCACGAACATCGACACGGCGAGCGCCTTGATGATGTAAGGCATTCCGCTGTGGCCGCTGTTGGGAATGTGCCTCCCCTTCGGGGTGAGCGCACGCCTGCAGTCTAACAGCGAATGGTTCGCTACCTGATCGAGGATGAGATCGTAGCGCCGCTCGCCTCGCGTAAAGTCTTCCTGCGTGTAGTCGATAACGTGGTTCGCGCCGATCGATCGGACCAGGTCCACGTTCCTCGTGCTGCAGACGCCGGTTACTTCTGCGCCGAACGCCTTGGCGATCTGGACGGCGAACGTACCCACCCCGCCCGATGCACCGTTGATTAGGACCTTCTGGCCTGGCTGGACCTTCCCTGCGTCGCGAAGGCCTTGAAGGGCAGCGATACCGGAGGTCGGTACGGCCGCGGCCTGCTCCAGCGTAAGGTTGGCCGGCTTCTGCTCAAGCTTGTCTTCGGAGGCACACGCGAACTCGGCGCAGGTGTGGGCGAGCGAGCCGTAGACTTCATCGCCCGGCTGGAACCGCGTCACGTTCTTGCCGACTGCTTCCGCACGTCCGGCTACGTCGTACCCCGGGATGTAGCCTCTTGGTTTGGGAAAGCCGACCACCAGGCGTGTGAAGTACGGCACGCCCCTCATCATGAAGACGTCACCTGCGTGGAGGGCGGCAGCGTGAACGCGTACCAACACGCCATCGTCCTTGATCTCCGGCTTGGTGACCTCCCTGAGCTCGAAACCATCCGGAGAGTCGTACCCTGTTTGGACGATTGCTTTCATCGTGTTCCCCCTATTCGCTTTGCTCGAACGCAGCGGTCGGGACATCCGCTCCTGCACGCCTATACGCCGCGCGTGTTCTGCTTCAGTCTCAAAGCGAACTCCCGGGCACGTTCAAGGTCTTCAGTATTGGGTCTGCCTTTGTTCATTGTTGTTCTTTTCCTCTTGATATTATGGACGTTACGATAAGACCCACGCCTAATCCTGCAAGCAGAGATCCAACGAATGCTAGAGCAGATTCCTTCAGGAAAAAGAATCCAACACCCAGACCCAAAAGTAACCCCCCACCAGTAGCCCATGTGCTCTTGTCAGCTTTTTTGCTTGTCTTATCCATTGAACTTCCCTCCTTTACTGTTGCTATGAATATTGCCCCGTCCAGTTACTTCTTATTAGTATGCTCAACAACTATGACTACATTTCCCTTTTTGTGCCCTTTTTCAACATACCCATGAGCGTCGACGATCTGCTCTAGCGGATAGCTTCTATCGATCACCGCTTTCAGCTTTCCCGCCTCAATGAGCTCTCTGAGGAAAATCAGATCTTCGATTCTCTTGGGTGCCATCCCGAAAATCACCTTCTTGCTGCCTATCAGCGAAGTCCACAGCGCGTGGAGAAGAGGCCAATCGACAGTCAGGTAGACACCTCCCCGTTTCAGCAATGCTTTGCAGTGCCAGAACGACGTCTTGATCACCGCATCAAAGACTGCGTCGTAGGTCTGGCCGCTCTTGGTGAAATCCTCTTGCGTGTAGTCAACGACGTGATCTGCACCTAGCAACGTTACCATCTCCAGATTGGCTGTGCTGCACACCCCGGTGACCTCCGCTCCGAAGTGCTTGGCAAGCTGTACCGCCGCCGTGCCTACGGCACCGGATGCGCCAACGATGAGGACTCTTTGTCCGCTCTGAATGTTCCCCTTTCTAAGAAAGTGCAGTGCTGATAGCGCCCCTTCGACGATGGCGGCGGCTTCCTCATAGGTCGCATTGACCGGTTTCGTCGCGATCATCCCGTCTTCAGGCAGGCACGTGTACTCGGCACAAGCTCCACCGAAACCCATCTTCCAGGTAGATCCAAAAACCTGGTCACCCACGTCGAATCGCCTGACGCCATTGCCTACGGCTTCGATCTCCCCAGCCAGCTCAGATCCGGGTATCGTCTTTCGCGGCTTCGTGAGACCGAACATCAGTCGGACGAGGAGCCAGATCCAGGGAGCGAACGTGAAGCTTCGCGCTCTCACGTCCCCGGCCTGCACCGTCGCCGCATGGACCTTCACCAGCACTTCGTTTTCTCTTGGAACAGGTTGGGGTACCTCTCGGAGCTGGAGAACCTCAGGTGGACCGTATCTTGTGCATACGATCGCTTTCACGCGTTTACTCCGGTCTTGACATCGGTGACGAGAACCACCTTGCCGGCGTATCCGCCGCGCTCGAGCAGTTCGTGCGCCCGCGCCGCTTCGGCCAGCGGGATACGCGCTGCCACCACCGGCTTGAGACAGCCCGCTTCCAGGGAACTAAGGAGTTCCGGCAGCGTCTCCGGGACGTAGCTCCCGGCATTCGGCGCCAGCGGCGCCTTCTTTCCGTCCGGAATGAGCGCCAGCAGGGTTCGCGTCACCAACGTGAGAGGGATAACTCGCAGCCCCGCCTTCTTGGTCGCGGCCACGCCGAACCAGACCAGGCGTCCGCCTCTGCGCAAGGCCCTATAGGAACGCCAGAGCTGTCTCCCGCCACCAATGGGGTCGAACACGACATCGACTCCGTCACCGGTGAGATCACGGATCCGCTTGACGAAGTCTTCGTTGCGGTAGTCGATCGGCGTCGCCCCGAGCGAGGAGACGAGCTCATGGTTGCCTTTCGACGCTGTGCCGTACATCTCCAACCCGGCCAGCTTCCCGAGCTCAAGTAGCGCGGTTCCCACGCCTCCCGCCGCACCGTGAACGAGGATGCGCTCGCTGCGCTGCACGTTGGCCGCTCGATGCATCATCACGTGCGCCGTGACGTAGTTCACCACGAGGCAAACAGCCTCGGCCGGATCGACGTTCGGAGGGACGGGAACCCACTCGCCGGCGGCCATGCAGAGGAACTCCGCGTAGCCGCCGCCGACGCCGAGCGAGAAGGTTCCTCCGGCAACTCTCTGTCCCGGCTCTAAGCCTGAGACCCCTTCGCCCAGTTTGTCCACGACGCCGACGACATCCTCGCCCAGGGTGAACGGCACGCGAGGAGTCCCGGGAAGCAGACCCGAGCGTCGGAACATGAGGTCGTAGGCGGAGACCCCGGCGGTCAGGATCTTCACTCGGACCTCGCCAGCCCTAGGCTCGGGGCGCTCCTCTTCAATGACCTGCAGGACCTCGGGTCCACCATGTCTCGCTACGACGATGCGCCGATGCTTCATAGCAGCCTCCTCTCTCCGCTGACCAACTGGTTCGCACCTCAGATCGAGATGACAACCTTGCCGCGAGCGTGTCCTCCTTCGAGATGGCGCATCGCCTCTGGGGTCTCGCTCAGCGCGTACGTTCGGTCGATGACCGGCGTGACCTTGCCCGCTTCGATGAGCTCCTTCAGGCAGCCAAGCTCCGTATTCGGCTTGTCGTTTACGGGAACCATCTTCTGGCTCACGAACGGCGACAACAGGGCTGACTTGAGCTGTTGGGCGGCAGGTCCGAGCCAACGGCCGCCTCCGCCTCCGGTCGCGCCGTAGGTTCCTCTGGGCGTCAGCACGCTCCGGCACGCGGAGATCGGATGGTTTCCTACGGTGTCGAGAATCATGTCGTAGCGCTTGTCGCCTTGCGTAAAGTCCTCTTGGGTGTAGTCGATGACATGGTCCGCGCCGATCGATCGGACCAAGTCCAGGTTCCTCTTGCTGCACACGCCGGTCACCTCAGCGCCGAAGGCCTTGGCGATCTGGACGGCGAACGTACCGACACCTCCCGACGCGCCGTTGATCAAGACCTTCTGCCCTGGCTGAACATTCCCAACTTCGCGAATACCCACCAGGGCTGTCGTTGCGGCCATGGGTACGGCCGCGGCTTGCTCGAACGTCAGATTCGCCGGTTTCAGCCCCAGCTTCCTCTCGGAGAAGCAGATGTACTCGGCGCCTCCTCCGGTTCCAACCTCGGCGAATACGTCATCCCCGGGACTGAATCGCGTCACGTTCTTACCAATCGACTCAACCTCCCCGGCCATGTCGCTACCGAGAATGGCAGCCCTTCGGGGTTTGCGCAGGCCTGTCACCATTCGAACCATGTACGGGTGACCCCTCATGTAGTGCCAGTCGAACGGGTTGATGCCGGCGGCGTAGATCCGTACAAGCACCTCATCGTCCTTGGGGACAGGCTTGTCAATCTCCTTGAGCTCAAGAACATCCGGCGATCCGTACTTCTCGTAGACGATTGCTCTCATGCTGATCTCCTGATCTATCGCGACTCTGTATCTTCGGCCACAGTGATAACAACCTTCCCTCGTGCTTGTCCGTCCTCAAGATATCGGAATGCTTCGGGGACCTTACTCAGTGGGTACGATCTGTCGATGATCGGCTTGATCTTCCCGTCTTCGAGAAGCTCGATCAAGTAGCGCACATCCTCCTTTCGGTTCGGTTCCCACGACGTCAGGAGTCCCACCTTCTTGCTCCTGGTCATCGAATTCCATGGTCCCAGGAGCATCGCTTGAAAGAATGCGGTCAGGGAACCTCCGACCAGGATACACAGTCCGTTGGGGCCTAGAGCACGCCTGTAATCGAACACCGAACGGCGTGACACAACATCAAGAATCAAGTCATACCGCTGCCCGGTGCGTGTGAAGTCCTCTTCGGCGTAGTCAAGCACGTGGTCAGCGCCGATCGAGCGCAGCATGTCCAGCTTCCTCGCGCTGTCCACGCCCGTCACTTCCGCCCCAAAGATCTTGGCAATCTGCACCGCAAACGTACCGACGCTCCCACCCGCGCCGTTGATCAAGACCTTGTGCCCAGGCTGAACTTGCTTGTGATTACGCAGAGCCTGTAGTGCGATGACTGCCGCAGAAGGTACGGCCGCGGCTTCCTCGAACGTCATGCTAGCTGGCTTCAGCGCGAGTGCAGCTTCATGAGCACATACGTACTCAGCGAACGCGCCAAACCTGCACTTGAGGGGGGACAAGTCACCGAACACCTCATCGCCTGGCTTGAATTCCGTCACGTTTCCGCCAACGGCTTCAACCCGCCCCGCGATGTCCGAACCGAGGATCTTGTACTTGGGTCTTAGGAGCCCCCCGATGCGAACCATGAACACGCCTCTCATGTTCTCGACGTCCGTCGCATTGACAGATGCCGCTTGAACTCTCACCAAGACTTCATCGTTGCGCGGCGTCGGCTTTAGGACTTCCTCAAGCCTCAAGACATCGAGCGAACCGTATCTGTGACAGACGATTGCTTTCATCCGAACAAGTCAGCCTCCTGTTATCATAGCGTTCTCCCGTCGTCACCCTAAGGAAGCATATCGAGTCTGTCAATCGCTCGGCGAAGATGAACGGCGAATGCGCATAGAGATGAGACGACCGTTTGCGACCAGCGAATCAGCAGGTAGGGAATCACTCCGCAAGGACCGGAACCGGCCTGAAAGCGAGGTTGAACCGCGTTTTGGAGCCTGGGGGACTGAGGAACGCGTTCGTTGGCCGCTGCGTGGTGAGCTGTGTCCACATTCAGCGGATCGCGCTGTCCGAATATCCTGTTGGAATCTAGCAATCAGCCACTCTGAGCTCCTCCGGGTCACCCTAGCAACTCACTGAAGCTGACCGGCGATGTGGTGTCAAGTGTTCGCCATGATATATGATCGGGCAGCGGAGATTGGCAACGGTGCGTGCTCCGGCACCATGGCTCGCAGTTGTTGACCATCTTCGATTCTCGGAGGTCATTATGGCATCCGATTTATGGTCGCTTTATGCGCTTATGCTGAGAAGTCGCTTGTTGGAAGAAGCCATTGCCCAGCTTTGGCATGACGGCCTGGTCTCAGGTGAGATGCACCTTGGAACAGGCGAGGAAGCAATCATCGCAGGCATCGTTTCCCAATTACGTGAAGACGATGCAATAGCTTTGGATCATCGCGGCACCGCGGCTTTACTTATGCGCGGCCTGGATCCTGTCTTGATTCTGCGTGAATTGCTTGGTTATTCGAATGGGTTATGCAACGGCATGGGCGGTCATATGCATCTGTTTTCTAAAGAGCACCTGGCCGCTTCCTCGGGGATTGTCGGCGCAGCAGGACCAACCGCAGCTGGCTTTGCACTATCAGCGAAATACTTACGCCCGGGGGCAATCGCCATTGCATTTTTCGGCGAAGGGGCCATGAACCAGGGCATGTTGATGGAATCGATGAACCTGGCTTCGGCCTGGAATTTGCCCGTGTTGTTTGTCTGCAAAGATGACAACTGGTCCATAACCACTCAATCGGAAAGCATGACCGGTGGGGATCTGAATGAACGCGCCCGCGGGTTGGGCGTCCCCTCTGTTGAAATGGATGGCCGCGATGTCTCCGAGGTGTGGGAGGCCTCTCATTCGGCAATTGAACGCGCCCGTTCCGGTCACGGGCCGACCTTCCTACATGCCCGCTGCGTGCACCTCGAAGGCCACCTTCTGGGATTTCAACTGATCCGAATCGTACGCGAACCGCTTGGAGAAATGCCTGAAATCGCCGTTCCGCTCACCCAGTCATTTCTGCATCCTGGAGGAGCCTCTTTGCGCCAACGCATCAAAGGTCTAAGAGAGGTTCTCGCAGCGGTTCTTTCCACGTTGCGCGATGCGCGTCGCGATTCGGCTAACGACCCGGTACCACAGGTACGCAAAACGTTACAGTTAGACCCGGTACGCTTGCAGAAGCTGGAAGACCAAATTGAGAAAGAAATAAGCAACGCGCTGGCAACTGCCCTAGCGGAGGAGTCGCCATGAGAACAATGTTTTTCACGCAAGCCGTTGATGATGCACTCGCTCAGGCCATGGCGGATGACCCGCGTATTATGGTATTTGGAGAGGATATTCCGTTACTGCGACGCAACCTGTTGGTTCGCTTCGGTCCCAAGCGCGTGCGAGGTACTCCCATCAGCGAAAGCGCCTTTCTGGGGGCTGGTGTGGCTGCCGCAATGACCGGCTTACGCCCGGTGGTGGAAATATATATGGTAGATTTCCTCGGAGTGTGCATGGATGCCTTGCTCAACCATGCCTGCAAAGTCGAAGCGTTCTCCGGCGGCAAATGGAAGGCGCCAGTTGTCGTGCGCGTGCCCTGTGGTGGCGGCTACGGTGACGGCGGGCAGCACGAGCAGTCTTTGTGGGGCTGGCTGGCACACATTCCGGGACTGACGGTACTGCTTCCATCCACACCGGCCGATGCGGGCGGCCTGATGCTGGCCGCGCTCCTGTACGATGGGCCGGTTGTCTTTCTGGAGCCCAAACTTCTCTCGGAAACCTGGCTGGAGTTCCTGGGGTCGGGAGCACGGCGCACGGTGCAATACGATGTTCCTGCCGAGGGGGCAAAAGGCGCTGTGCCCGAGAAGTGGGAACCCGTTCCCATCGGTAAAGCAGTCCTTCGCCGGACAGGTAGTGATGTAACCATGGTTAGTGCAGGCGTGGGTGTGCATCGGGCACTGGAAGCTGCTGAAGCGCTTGGGACAGATGGAATCTCAGCAGGCGTACTTGACTTGCGAACCATCTCGCCCCTGGACAAGACGGCGGTCTGCGAAGCGGTGGCTAAGACCGGGCGTCTGGTGGTGGTGGACGAGGATTATGAAGGCTTCGGTCTCTCAGGGGAATTATCGGCGGTCGTGTTGGAGGCTGGCATCTCCTGCGAATATGCCCGGGTCTGCACTCAGGCGACCATCCCCTACGCGCGTCATTTGGAAGACCAGATTCTCCCCAACAAAGAGAGCATCTGCGCCAGCGTTAGACGGTTGATGCAGTAATTGTGAAACGCACGCGAAGGGAATGATGACGTACTAACATCGAACTCCAGTCTTCTCCGGAGACGAAGTGAACTCCGGCGCCTCCTCTTGTCCAATGAGACGCATCCATGTACCTGGCGAATGGTACCCCCTGTGGCCCTCTACCTTCGATGGGGCACGTGATCTCCACACCCGTGGGGATGAACCGGACGTAGTAGCTCGGCGGGGTGGTGTCCCATTGATTGACCTTCAAGATGAAAACCGACCGCAATTGGTGTTTCGGAGAGGAAGATTGGCATGTGGAGGTCGTGGCTCTCTGAGATCAAGAAGAGAACGGCGGTTTGGAGCCTGGGGGACTGATTGTAGAACTTCTGTGTTGGCTGCCGCGTGGTAGCGCCTGTAGCGCGATACCAGTTTATCCCCAAGGGAAGAGCTCTGCGAGAGCCTGACGCGGCCCGGCACCGCCGTTTCTGTGAGCTCGGGAATTCATGATATGTTGATCAACAAATCATGTTAGACAGGAGTCGAGGAGTCACACGCCCGTTAGTCGCGCCGCAAGCTCGCGATCACTGCCTTGGTGACTCTGGTTACTCGCGATTCAAAGCAATGGTTGCTGGTACTTGAGCTCTGCGGGTTTAAGAGCCATAGAGACTCCCCGTAGAGATTCCTATCAGGCGACTCCGCGATCGAAACTTGCATCAATAGGGGCCTCTTGTTGTAAACGTAGGGTTTGCCAATGAAATGGTCGATGCAGGAGACCTAGAGGAGGAATAGGTGTCAGGTGTATTTGTTCAGAGGTTGTTGGGGCAGTGGCTTGCCAGTTGTGGGACGCAGGTTTTTCTAGTTTTGTTGGCCGCTTGGTTGGTTGTGGCACCACAGGTTGCAGGTACTCCTACTTCCAAGTGGTTCTCCAGTGCGATCTATGAGTTGGATAGGGAAATGGTGATCGGGGAGTACGCTGTGCAGTATTGGCGGAACATCACTCCAGAGAGTCGTCCTTATCACGGTATTGTCACCATTACTTCCGACGGGGAAATACTCGTCCAGCATGAATGGGTTGTTGACATTGGAGATCTGAGTGGAAAGGACATCACTGGAGAAGGGAACCCCGACATCATAATTCAAACCTTCTCAGGCGGTGCTCATTGCTGTTTTGATACGTTTGTATACGATCTTGGGTCCCGTTTGGTTGAAATTCCTATCCCGCCGTCTCCTGGGGGTAACTACCCACCAGGGTGCTTTCGGGATCTAGACGAGGATGGTATCTATGAGTTCGTTCACCATGATGACTCCTTTGCATACCGGTACTGTGGTTATGCTGGTTCCGCAAAGGTTCTTGTAGTTCTGAAGTACGACCCAGGAATGGGATATATCCCTGCTAGTCCAGAGTTTGCTTACCTGTATAAGGAGGACATCGAGCTGCATACAACCTGGGCTGAGCAGGCAGGCAAAGAGATCGCTCTGGAGGGCTGGGACAAGACGTCCAAGTGTTCGGTTCTTCCACTCATATTGGACTATCTCTACTCAGGCTCCATAGAAATGGCGTGGGAAGCTCTCTACAGGTACTACGCATTCGAAGACGTCGAAGAGTTCCGCGCCGATATAGAAGAAGTTGTTTATAGTAGCCCGTACTTTGCTCATCCCCTGGTCAGGCTAGGATGCGAAGAGTGAACACCCAGGAGTGCTCTTACGAAGTATCTTGTATAGCGCAGAGTCCGGTCTTCTCGCAACCGAAGAGATCTATTGTTGCATCAACCCGGCAACTTCGAATCCCCCAGGCTCGATAAACACGGATCAACCCCTGTCAACCTTTCTTGGTGCGGAATAGAAGGGGCATCTGTCTAGGAGCAATATGCTGGAGAGTATAATGAGACGAGAGGCGGGTATAGTGGTTGTAATCGCATGCTTTTCTGGATTGTCGCCTTGATCTTCGTCTTTCACGTTTATTGGCTCCCTCTTAAGGAACTCAAAGGATGAACGCATTCTCTTTCGCGCTCCGCAAACTCTTGTTCAAGGGGGGAGGAGTAGCGGCAGTTACCAAGGGCGCGCTAGTGGTCGTGTTATTCATAGCCTTGGTGAGTCTTTCCGTACTATCGCAAATTCCCGCCTACGTGTTCGGTGGACATGTCTACCGAGGAAACCCACCTGATACTAGCAGACCCGTCGGTGGCGTGAGCGTTGAACTCTACGGAGACCAGGATGAGTGGCCGGAGAGCGGTCCGAGAACTTTCCTAACAGCGGCCGTAACCAACGAGGCGGGTCAGTTCAGATTGTATTGGGAGTTGAGAGGCGTTGAGTACCCTTACTATCACGTGATCCAGGTTGATCCGGCTGGAACCTATTCCACAGGAGCCGAGGCTGGACGAGCGGGCTACGTCAAGAACTTCAACGTGGTATCGTATCTGGACATTCCTCCGGGCGAATATGTTGGGATTTCATTCTGGGACTTCCATCCAGGAGTCGTCCCATCAAGCGAGGGTTGGTGCTGCTGGAACGGCGAGGTTTTTCCCTCCTCCGAGCCAGGGTGCCTAGAGGCAGGAGGAAGGTTCTTCTTTACTGAGGAAGAAGCGCGGGAGTATTGCCAACGTGTGACCGCTCGTGAGGGCTGGTGCTGCTGGAACGGCGAGGTTTTTCGTTCCTCTGAGCCCGGGTGCCTAGAGCCCGGAGGGAGGTTCTTCTTTACTGAGGAAGAAGCTCGGGGCTATTGCGAACGTCGGATACCGTATGAAGAGCTTCCCGACCTGTTAATCGTTGAGGTAGAATCTGATCCTGTGGCTCCCCATCCTGGACAGGAAGTAATGATAAGAGCACTCATTTCGAACGTCGGCACCGCGGCGACTGAAGGCATCTTGGTCCTCTTCATGGTCGATGGGCGGGAGTTTGCAAGGGAGCGCATTAGATATCTGGAGCCCGGCAGGCAAGAGATCGTTGTCACTACTTGGACCGCAACAACGCCTGGTGTTCACCCCCTACTCGTAGAGGTCGATCCCGAAGCTTGGATCAGGGAAAACAATGAAGAGAACAATATTGTGGAACAGGTTGTGACAGTAGCGAGAGGTATTGAACGACTTCCTGACTTGGTCCTAAGCGGAGAAGATATTATCAGCAGCCCTGAGGCTCCGTATGTTGGAGATGAAGTGATCATCAGTGTGACCATCCGGAATGAGGGGAACGCACCAGCGCAAGGGGTAGTGGTACTCTTGCACGCTGATGATATTTGGGAGCAACGGCTAGACATTGGATACATCGAAGCCGGAGAACAAGAGGTGGTTCGGATTGCAGAAACAGCTTCTTCCCTCGGTGAATACCATGTCACTGTGATGGTCGATCCTGCAAACACCATCGCAGAGTGGAACGAGGAGAATAACAAGGCAGGTAGATGGGTATTGGTTAGGGAAGAGAAACTTCCTGACCTGGTGGTTGCTGATATTGCCCTTATTCCTGAATCTCCTCATGCTGGAGAGGCGGCGCTAGTAAGAGCTATGGTAGCAAATCAGGGGGAGCGGGACGCTCGAGATTTCTTCATAACTGTCTTGGTTGATGATCAGAGGAAAGCATCACAGATCATCAATTACCTCTCTCCAGGCGGGAAAGAAGAGGTGTTAGTAACAGTTGGGCCCCTGTCTGCCGGCAAGCACAGCATCCAGGTTATGGTTGACTCTGATTACTGGATTAGGGAAGGTGATGAGACGAACAACGAAGCGAGCAAAATCCTCATAGTTAGAGAGGCAGAGCTACCAGATTTGATCATCGAGGACCTACTTATTCATCCGGAAACTGCAGCTCCTGAGGAAGAACTGTCTATAACGGTGACCATCCTGAATCAGGGCGGCGGGCCAGCCGAGTCCGCGGGAATCTTTCTTTATGTTATGGAGACAAAGAAGGCTGAAGTTGAGTGTGAGGTTGATGTCCGCTATGCGGATGAGGTGGTTGAGTTTGCTCCAGGGGCTGAAGCCAACGTCAACCCGTACTTTGGGGATCTTGCTGCCGTGCTTGGTCCGCCCGATTTCTCGGAAGAGCCTCCCCGGGGCTTTGTGAATCTAGGAATAGGAGGATCAATTACCCTTGCGTTTCTGGACAACTTCGTGATTGATGAACCTGGAGATGACCTGCGAATCTGGGGGAGTCCAAATCAGGACGAGCTCTTCTACGTTGAGGTGAGCGATAACGGCTACCGATTTGTGTCCTTCGGCCTTGTGCCGGAGATGGCCGATCTAGATCTGGCACACGTTGGTTTGGAGACAGTTCAGTTTGTGAGGATGAGAGATGATGGAAGCGGGGAGCAAGAAGGCACAGCATTCCCTGGCGCTGACCTGGACGCGGTGGAAGCACTGCATTGTAGACCTCACGAGGTAGAGTGGCTTTTTGACCACTTCGCGCTTCCTGAATACCTCGGACCTGGCCAACGGATGGTAGTCACAACTACCTGGACAGCTGTCCCGCCCGGTGTCCACACTCTGATTGCAGAGCTTGACCCACTGGATTCAGTCACAGAGAGTGACGAGACAAACAACAGGATACAGCGACTCCTAAGAGTGACGGAAGGTGGCAATGCCAAATAGAAGAGTTCTGTCCTGGAATGTGCTGGCAGTCTTAATTGCCTCAGTGGCGCTCATAGGTGTTCCAACGCTAGGATTTTGGCCTGGTTATCACTACGACGCTTGCTACAGTATTCTAAACGAGTGGTTACTAGACAGGCCTGGCGACGTACCAGCAAGATTTTCGTGGAGCGCAGTGATGTTCCTTGCGTTCTTCAGTATTGAAGTTGATCTTTCCGCTCATTGTGAAGGGTTGAACCGCCCCGGCTTTTCCGGAGGCACTTTTACTTGAGTCCGGCGACCATCAC
>CAZOUO010000019.1:0-25590 GCA_964582975.1 uncultured Thermotogae bacterium
GCTTTAGGGGGGGCTGGCCTAGGAATGATTGCCGGCGCCTTTGGCCCATGGATCGACGAGTTTCTGATGCGAGTCGTAGACTTCATCATGGGATTTCCCATCATTCTACTGGCGATCCTCGTTGCGAGTATCTTCGGGCCCGGAATCCGCAACAGCATGATCGCAATCGCAGTGGCAAATATTCCAATCTTCGCTCGCCTAATACGGGGAAACCTTCTCTCGCTCAAAGAGCAAGATTTTGTGGTGGCCGCGCGCGCGAGCGGTGCGGGTGCCGGTTGGGTCCTTTTCATCCACCTCCTTCCTCACCTTTTCACTCCGTTGATCATTCAGGGGACGGTGAGCCTGGGGACAGCGATCCTTGCAGACGCTGGGTTGAGTTACCTTGGTCTGGGGGTGCAGCCACCCTACGCTTCTTGGGGAAGGATGGTCTACGAAGCGCGCGCGTTTTTGGGGCTGGATCCGTGGCTCGCTGTCTTTCCCGGAGTCGCCATCGCGCTTTCGATCCTCGGCTTCAACCTCCTCGGCGATGGGTTGCGTGACCGCTTAGACCCACGCATTTTCCGGCCGTCAAGGAGGGCCAAGCCGCGCTCTAAACGTCGCTCAGAGAGATTGGGTTAAGCTGTGCCCAAGCGCCGCGGTCTCTTTGCGCTTTTCTCACCCGCTAATCGTGTGAAAAGAATGCTTTGGCGAGCAACTCTCATAATGATGGGCACCCGGTTCACATTTGGTGGGAGAAGGCCCTATAACGAAGCGACTTAGAGTCTTTTCGCTGAGGCAATCCGTGAACTTGACAAGCGCCGAGCCGCGGAGTATACTGCTGGAAAACGTTTACGTAAACGTTTCCACCAACTGCGACAAAGGAGACCTTTCAAGAATGGCCACCATAAAAGACGTGGCTCAAGAGGCACACGTATCTCTTGCTACCGTGTCCTCTGTCATCAATGGCACTCGGTATGTTAGTCCGGAATTGACTCAGAGAGTCAAGGAAGCAATGCGAAAGCTTGATTATCAGCCCAATATCCTTGCTCGCAGTTTGAGAACCAATCGCACGCACATGATAAGTATGACCGTGACAGACATAACCAATCCCTTTTTCTCCTCTGTTGTACGCGGCGTCGAGGATGCAGCAGCAGAAAATGGGTTTCGAGTTATCGTCTCCAACACTGATGAGGACATAGCAACAGAGGACGATTGCCTCACTTCGCTGCAACGCAGAAGAACAGATGGCTTCATCATCGTGCCCACAGGCTTTGCTGGTAAAGGATTAAGACGTCTCGAGCAAGGGCGCGTACCCTTCGTATTGGTGGATAGGAGGGTTGCGGGAATTGATTCGGACGTGGTGCTCTCCAACAATGTCCAAGCCGCATGCCAAGCTGTAACGCATCTGATCGAACACGGACACCAGCGGATTGGGATCATTCTTGGCCGAAGCGGCGTGACGCCGAGCGATGAGCGATTTCTTGGGTACAAAGAAGCTTTGGAGAAAGCTGGCTTGCCGCTGAAGGAAGAGCTGGTAACACGAGGCGACTTCAGGATCGACGGTGGTGGAATGGCGTGTCACGCGCTTCTTCAGTTGGGTGATCCGCCATCAGCGATCTTTGTGGTCAACAATCGAATGGTCGTTGGGGCTATGGAGGCTATTCGGGAAGCAGGACTGAGATGTCCGAAACATATCTCGCTGGTTGGCTTCGACGATTTTGATTGGGTGGGCTTACTTGAACCTCCACTAACGACCGTGGCGCAGCAACCGTACCAGATTGGTTACCAAGCTACGGAGCTTCTTATGGACAAGATTACGAATCCTTCGAAGCACATCCCCCGAGAGTATCGCGTAAGTTGTGAGTTGGTCCTCCGAGGCTCAGTGGCAAATGTGGCGAAGGGAAGCGCTAGTCACTAGCCCGTGCGGCGCGTCACTAGATCCGCGATGCAAAGGGATGTCACATGAGGGAGCTCAATCTTGATTAGGGTCGCAGTGCTGTCTTCAAGATGGCAGGTTGAGAGACGAGCTAATTGAGAACTGGCGGCGGGAGTACAACACGATCCGAATTCGGCCCCACAGCAACCTAGGGTACCGAACTCCAGCACCCGAGATCGTACACGGGGTTCCCGTAGTTGCCGGTGCCTCAGGAGGTGGTTTGGATCGATTCCCAAGGTCGACCGATTGAGTGGGGCAGGTAAACTTGTGATTGCTCTTCAGAATCCCCGCCACTTTCGAAACCCGCACTGGCTGCCTTCACCATATTCCAATTCGCGTGGATTTGGAACAACTTTCTGTGGGGACTGGTTCTAAGTGATCACAAGGCAGTTCCCATCATGGTGGGCGTTATGATCCTGAAAGGACAGTACCTCATCAAATGGAATACTCAAGCCGCGGGCACTTTTCTGGCAAGCCTGCTAGTTATCGAAGTGGTCCTCGTGTTTCAGAAGTACTTCATCAGAGGGCTTTTGATGGGCTCTAGCAAGAGAGCCATGCAAGTTTAAAGAAAGAGGAGTGATCGAAACATGAATCCAGTGCGATTGGGCATGATTGGGGCCGGGGTGCACGCAAGTACCATCCTTCTGCCCAGCTTGGTGTATGTCCCTGGTATTGAGCGAGTCGCGCTTTGCGATCTCCGCAAGAATCTAGTTGAGGAAAAGGCAAAGCAATTTGGATTTCAGAAAACCTACACTGACTATCACGAGATGGTGAAGGTTGAGAATCTGGACGGCGTTGTTGTTTGCATTAACGCGGCGAATCATCCGCAGGTCACGATGGATCTGGTACGCAGCGGATTGGACGTGCTCGTTGAAAAACCTGCGGCCGTTACCCCAGAACAAGCCAGAGAGATGCACCAGCTGGCTGAGGAATCTGGCCGATTCATCATGGTCGAACACAACAAACGCCACTCAACCGCCATGAAGAAAGGGCTGGAGATTATCCGACAGTCGGAGTTCGGCGAAGTTGTAATGATAAATGCCTCCATGCTTGCGTATCCGTATGACACCCTTTTTGACTGCATGATGGAGTGGCAGATCCACAACATTGATATCATGCGGATGTTTGCTGGAGATGTGGCTGATGTCCGTGCGTTCATGAAGACGGTGGTGGATCAAAGGGCGGCGATTGCGATCCTAATGCGTTTTGAGAACGGGGTTGTTGGAACGACACATTGGGGAACAGAGGGCGGAACGAATCACGGGTTAGGTGCAGGAAGAGGTTGTGAACGGCTCGAGATTGTAGGAAGCAACGCACGGGTTCTCGTTGTACAGAATGATAGAGAGGTAGCCTACTACCACGGAAATGATGCTCAAACTTGGCACGCTGATTGGTCACCGCACACCCAGAATCAGAGCTACGTGCTCGATGGTTATGTAGGAGCGATCCGACACTTCACAGAATGTATCGTACGTCGAACGCAGCCAAATCCGAATATCCATGACGAATTGAAGGCGCTGGAGTTCATCTACGAAGTGGCTCGCCAATTGAATATTCCGCAGGAATGGAAGGTTGTGGAAGGGAAACCTTAGCGCTAACTTGGCAAGGAGATGATGAGTTCATGAGGGAACGTTTTGACCCGATGATCTACGACGAGCTGAAAAAGGTAGTGGGGGAGAAGCACATCACGTGCGAAGGCGTTGTTCTGCGCTCTTACTCATTGGATGTATGGTGCCCAGCGATGATGCGGTTTGACCGTGGGGTCGATGCCACTTCTCCTGACTGCGTAGTTTTCCCCGAGACTACCGAAGAGGTATCGAAGATCGTCAAGATAGCGAGCAACAATGCGATCCCAATTGTGCCACATGGTGGTGGAGCAAGCGATTCCGGAGGTGCTATCCCGGTTAGAGGAGGAATTGTTCTAGACCTCAAGGGCATGGACAGGATCGTGGATCTTGATGAATACTCGCTAAACGTCACCTGCCAAACGGGTTTGTATCAGGTTGATTTGGAGGACTACCTCAACGACCGGGGGTATACCCTGAATCACCTTCCCGCCTCTCATTTCTGCTCCACAGTCGGTGGGTTTCTTTCGACGAGAGGATCGGGCGTACTGTCCAGCAAGTACGGAAAGATCGAGAGCCTGGTTTTGTCAATGGAAGTCGTACTCCCTTCCGGGGATGTAGCGCGAACACCCCCCGTTCCCCAACACTCTGCTGGACCAGACTTAAACCGGCTGTTCCTTGGGGCGGAGGGAACGCTGGGAGTTATCACGGAGGTGACGCTCCAAGTCTTTCACCTTCCCGAAGCGAGACAATTCAGAGTTTGTTTGTTCAAGGACCTTCATACTGCCCTTGAGGCGGGTCGACGCATCATGACTACCGGCCTCCGGCCGTGCGTCATTCGCACTTACGACGAGGACGACACGCGCGTCATGGTGAAAAACGTGTTGGGAATAGAGCGAGAGGATATTGGAGGATACATGATCATGGGCTTTGATGGCCAGTATGAAGACATCGTTGCATTGCAAGAGGAAAAGGCGATGCAAATATGCAACGAGCTTGGCGGCGAAGACCTCGGGCGGGAACCAGGCGAAGTATGGTGGAACCATCGCTACGACTTCTACTATCCGCCACACACTCTTGAATCAAAGCACTATCTATATGGGGTGATTGATACGATCGCCACGTATCGAGATATTGAACGCGTTTACAACGCTATGCGCGATGTCCTGTACGGCAAGTTCAGCAAATACGACATTCATTTCGGAGGGCACTTCTCGCACTGGTACGAATGGGGAACGGCGTTCTACCCCAATTTCATTGTTCGCGAGCCTCCGGAAGATCCTGATGAGGCAGTGTGTCTATACAACGACATCTTTGCAACGGGGATTCGTGCCGCCATGGAGAACGGGGGGCTCTTGAATGAGCATCATGGGATCGGCATTAAGCTCGGATACCTGATGGAAGAGCAGTTCAAGGAGGGGTTTCAGGTTTTCCGGGCTGTTAAACGGGTGCTGGATCCAAAGAAGATCATGAACCCCGGGAAAATGGGATTGGATGGGCAGGACTAGACCTATGGAACTAACCGAAAGACATTTGCAGACTATGGACGAGTGGCGGTTCTGTCCGATGGCGAACTTCATTTGCCCGACAGCGCGGGAAACGAAAAACGAAGCCAATACACCGCGGGGTCTTGCTCTCAGTGCCTATCTGTTACACAAAGGCAGGGACGAGTTTGCACCGAGCACCGTCAGAACCTTCTACGAATGCAGTCTGGGTGGCCTGTGCAGGGCCACGGCTCTAGATGCGTCTGACGTCCCTGCCCTGGTCCGCGCGGTCCGTGCAGCGATTGTCCATCGCGGCAAGGCACCGCAAGAGGTTCTCAAGCTCCGGGAGCGCCTGATGCTTCATCAGGCGCTGGATCCCACGGAAAGAGAAGGGCACATCTCTCGGCTGGAGAGCACAACGGATGCTGCCTCAACGCTATACGTTGCCACGCCGTGGTTTTCCACTGCACATCGCGCGTCCGCTGAATCAGGCGCAGAGCTCCTGAAGCAAGCTAACGTTGACTTCATCCTCCCGAGCGCCCCTCTTGATAGCGGAGCACTCTTGTTCGAACTGGGATTCGTTGACGAGGCCCGGTCTGCTGCAGAAGCATTCCTTGACGAGTTGAACAGCAGGAGCATCACCAGGGTTATTTTCGCCTCCGCCTATGATCTGCGGGCAGTGAAAATCTACTATGCCGACATGGGACTTCAACTCCCAGATTCCGTGACATTCGAGTCACTGGCGGAGGCGCTCTGTGGGCTGCTCATTCAAGGAAGAATCCAGCCTGGCCGCCCACCCGAGCAACGTACTGCCATCGTGGACGTGAGCTACCTCGTCTACGAGGTAAACGCCTCACAGATTATCAGGGAGATTGTGTCCAGCATCGTGGGAGATCGGTTGGTTGATTTGCGGTGGAGCGGTCAATCAACACGGTACTGCGGTGGAGCTGGACTGCAATTCCTCTATCCGTCTCTTGCCGAACGCGTAATCAAACGGAACGTTGGTGAGTTGCTTGACATGCGGGCCTGTGAGCTTCTCGTGTGCGAATGTCCATTTACCGTCCGGGAAATCGGCAAGGCAGGTCTTGGGATACCAATAACGGACCTGGCTTCGATGGTTCTTTCTGTGGTTCGAGGAGACCAATGAGCAAGCTTTCAGGGGACGTAACACTTGGGATCGATGTGGGAACCAGCGGCTGCAAAGCAGTGCTGCTGGACCGCAAAGGCCAAACCATCTGCAGCGCTTCGACTGAGTATTCACCCAGCTACCCGCGCCAGGGCTGGGCAGAACAGGATCCGGATGAATGGGTGCATGCGGCGATTCAGGCGATGGCAGAAGTGCGTGGTAATCGAGATACTAAGAGGGTTCACGTAGCAGCTATCGGCGTCACTGGCCAGATGATAAGTGCGGTTTTCGTCGACGAGTCGTACAATCCTGTTCGCCCGGCGATCCTTTGGCTGGACCAGCGATCAGCCCCGCAGGTTCGAAAGCTCGTTGAACAGCACGGCGACACGATCTCCAAAATCACGAAAACTCCGATCAACACGGCATACACTTTGCCACGACTTCTATGGCTAAGAGAACATGAACAACATCAGTGGAAGAAAACGGCTAGGGTGATGCTTGCAAAGGACTACGTACGCCTCCGTCTAACAGGGGAGCTCGCGACCGATTTCAGCGATGCTTCGGGAACACTCCTTCTCGATTCAAAGGAACGCTGCTGGTCAACGGAGATCCTCGATGTAATGGACATCCCGGAACGGATGCTGCCGCGACTAGCCAGCTCACATGAGGTCGTAGGATACTTGACCAAAGAAGCCGCGCATAACCTTGGCCTGGAGGCAGGCCTTCCTGTTGTTGCTGGTGCGGGCGACCTATTCAGCGAGAACCTGTCCGCGGGGAACATCGAGGGCAACCAGCGCTTGATCCGATTTGGAAGCTGTGGCTCGATTTCCCAGCCTCTCTCTTCACCGGTTCAAGACCCCGATCTGAAGTGTCCCTGCTATGTTCACGGCATCCCCGATCGATGGTTGCTCGAAACGAGCACCCAGGCATTCGGGCTTTCCGAAGCGTGGTATAAGAGAGTCTTATTGGGAGGTTTTCGAGCAAACGAGTCGGGCTCATCGGTGCACCAGCTCGTCGAGAAGATGGTCGGTTCAGTTGCTCCTGGAGCCAATGGAGTAGTCTTTCACCCATTCATCCAAGGGGCGCCCTACTGGGATGTCTCTTTGCGGGGAAGCTTCCTTGGCCTCATGCCGAGTCACACAGAAGCGGACCTAGCAAGAGCGGTTCTTGAGGGTGCAACGTATTCACTCAAGGATGCGCTTGGTTTGTTGGAAGCGGCGTCGGGAGAGAGATCTGACATTGTCGGATTACAGTGGCGCGCCGTTGGTGGCGGGTCTCATAGCCAAGCATGGGCCCAGATTGTCACCGACGTCTTGGGTGTGGAGCTTGAGATTCTGAGGGAAGCGAGTCCTGCAGTGGGGGCTGCTATGTTGGCAGCAATCGGGTATGGCTTGTTCGAAGGGTTCGATGAGGCCTCGAGGCAATCGGCCGTTGTGTCACGAAGGACGGAGATAGATCCCGAGAGTCGTCAGGCGTACTTGGAACTGTACCGCCAGCACTGCTTTCTACACGAACAGCTCGGTCGGCTGTACCGAGAACTGAAGACAGCAAAGGAGACTGACAACTGAAGGACCGTCTAGGAGAAAGTAGGTGAAATGAAAACAATTAGGCTGGCAATCGCGGGTGTTGGGAACTGCGCAAGCTCTCTCATCCAGGGGATCGAATACTACAAACGTCATCCCAATGACAATGTCGGGATCCTGTTTGAGGACATCGGAGGATATGGAGTCACTGACGTGGAAGTGGTCGCCGCATTTGACATCGCTCAGGGGAAGGTTGGTGAGGACCTTTCAAAAGCTATTCTGTCTCCACCCAACAACACTGAGTCGATCTGCGAGGTGCCGAAGACCAATGTGGTAGTCCAAATGGGTCCAGTCCTAGACGGCGCCCCGCAGCATTTGCGTGACTTCGTGGATGTGGCTGACGAGCCGTCGGTCGATGTGGGAGAGGCTCTCAAGGAAGTCGGTGCCGAGGTTCTAATCAGCTTGATTCCTACAGGGTCTGCCGAAGCTGCCCGGTACTACGCGCGAGAAGCGATTGAGGAGGCGTCCATTGCTTTTGTCAATGGGATTCCAGAGTTGATCGTCAGCGGCAAGGAATTTGAGTCGCTGGCCATCCGGCATGGCGTACCGATTATCGGTGATGACTTCAAGAGCCAATTGGGCGCGACAATACTGAATAGGGCATTGATTGAAACGTGCGTCAAACGGGGTGTTCATATTGATCGTGTCTACCAGCTGAACTACGCTGGCAACACCGATTTTGTCAATCTTGTTTTCCGCGGAAAGACAAAGCACTTGACGAAAGAGGCCGCCCTCACGAGCTTGGTGCCTTATGAAACAGATATCTCGTCTGCGTTTGCTATCGTTCGCAATCAGAAAGATCGAAAGATCGCAAGGATTGAAATAGAGGGAAGGAAGTGGGGAGGTGCTCCCTTGACGATCTCTTCCGAGCTATCGGTGAACGATAGCGCAGACGCAGCTGGAGTCATGATCGATATGATTCGCTGCGCGAAGCTAGGAGTCGATCGAGGCATAAGCGGACGGCTCATATCTGCATCCGCTTACTACGCGAAACACCCCCCGGTTCAGCACGAGGATGAAGAGGCATTTAGGATGCTTAACGAGTTCATCCAAGGAAAGCGTGAGAGGTAACTGGCTATGGACGTTGCGGTCTTGGGCCATATTATCATAGAAACGATTGTTTACCCTGATGGACGTGTGCTGACCCCAGTTTTGGGTAGCCCTGCCGCCTACTCTTCCGTTGCGTTGGCACGTCTGGGAACAAGCGTCGGCCTCTGCACGAACGTCGGAGAAGATATCCCTCAGACGTTTCTGGAGATCTTCGAAGAAGCAAAGGTGGATCTTGCTGGAATGAGCATAATCGGAGAGGAAACGACGCGAAACAAGCTTGTGTACCGGACCATGGAAGACAAGCACGTGGAATACTCCGCGAAGGCGCCCAGCATTGAACTGGCAAACCTTCCAGAGAAAGCCGAGGAGGCGGGAATCTTCTATGTATGTCCTATGGACTATGAAGTTTCTCCTTCTGTGGTAGAAAAGCTGGTTGAAGCTGGCAAGACGGTCATCGTTGATTTCGGTGGATATGGAGGCGCGACCTCTGCTTCGCATCCGTTTGGGTTGGAGGAGGCGCTTGCGCCAACACTGGAGGTTCTCAGCTCCTGTCACGTGGCGAAAGCCAGCGTAAAGGACTGTCGTTGTATTTTCGGAGATCCCGGGCTAGAAGAAGCAGAAAAATACTACGCTGATCGGATGTACGCTGCTGGAGCGAGGCAGGTAGTCATCACAATGGGGAGTGAGGGCGTCTGCTATTCGTCTGGAAACAAACGGGTTTGCTGTCCCCCCCTGAATTGTGAGGTCGCTGATACAACCGGAGCTGGGGACGCGTTTGCCGCCGGTATGATTCATGCGTTCTTGCGAACTCCGAGTGATATTGAACGCATGCTCACGTTCGCCCAAGCAACGGCATGTCATGTGATTGAGAAGACGGGTGGGGTCGCCCTGGAGCGCATGCCCACGTATGAGGAAATCATCAAGCGCATCAGAAAGGAGAACGTCTGTGAAAGAGATTAGGATCGGTGTAGTGGGCTGCGGGAGCATCGCTGAAATCGCCCACTTTCCTTGCATAGGTGAGAACTCGGAACCCCGGCTTGTCGCTGTATGTGACGTTGATGAAAAAAGGGCAGAGGACGCTGCACGCAAATGGGGTGCCGAAAGACACTATACTGACTACAAGAACCTTCTGTCCAAGGAGAATCTGGACGCGCTTGTTATCGCGAGCCCTCCAAAGTTTCACTGGGAGCAGGGATTAGCTGCTGCAGAGGCTATGCTCCATACGCTGATTGAGAAACCATTTGCTGTCACAAATCGAGAAGCGTGGGACATAGTCGATGCATTCAATGGAACTGGAAAGAAGTTGATGGTCGGGTGTGATCGGCGTTATTGGCTGCAGAGTCAGTGGACAAAGGAGCTCATTGAGTCTGATGTCATCGGAAAGCCCTTGATGGGCCGAAGCACCATGCACGAGGGCTGGCCGCTCTACCAGGGGAAGATTGCGTTTACTGACTTCCGATTGAAACCTGAGTTGTCAGGCGGCGCGGCTCTTGCAGATACTGGTGCACACGCAATTGATCTTCTCGTGTGGCTGTTGGGGAGTCCGGTCAAAAGGGTTGTGGGTGTTGCCAAGAGGGTTGTGACCCCGGCTGAGTACTCCGAATGCGATGATCTGGCGCTTGTTCTCATGGAGCATGAGAATGGGTCACACGGTTTTGTTAGCTGTAACCGATTTACTCCGGCGGCCTCTCATTTCGCAGAGATCTATGGGGACCACGGCACGATCTTTCTGGGTTCAGACTCCACGAACCCATACCAGACGACACCACTAGCAGTTTTCACAGATAGGGACTACGAGCAGACGGAGTTGCCGGAGATCCTTAGAAAGTACCGCTGGCCGCACCTCTTCTGGGCGGAAGACATGGTCACTCATCCGGTGGAGAAACGTTGGGTACCGATCATTCCTCCCCGTGAGCCCAACAACTACCAACGCCTATGGCGTCATTTCATCGATTGTATAGTAAATGACCAACAACCTCTCACGAAGGGGGCTGACGGTGCGCACGCCGTCGAAGTTATGTGCGCAGTATACAAATCGATGGAGATTGGCGGTTGGGTCGAGCTGCCCTTAAGTGAGGAAGTGATCCCGCCTGGCTACATCTCAAGTCGAACGAGGGAATAGGCCCAGGCGCCAATGGGATTAGGTCGGCCGACGGTTTCTCAAAGGAGTGGGCCCGAACGCGGAGAGATTACCTTACTGTGATCATGGAATTGACAAAAGAAGAGATTCTGCGCATGGGGAAAGACGTCCTGGCAAAGGAGGCCGAGGCGATCCTGTCCTTGGAGAGAGAACTGGATGAGAGTTTCCTTCGAGCAGTTTACTTGCTGTTAGATTGCAAAGGAAAGGCGATAGCTATTGGGATTGGGAAGTCAGGGCATGTGGGAAGAAAGATGGCCGCCACGCTTGCGAGCCTGGGCACGCCTGCGTTTTTCGTTCATGCAGGCGAAGTTGTTCACGGCGATTTCGGGATGATAACGGACCAGGATGTACTCCTCCTGATTTCCCACAGTGGCGAAACTGAGGAGCTTCTGGTTCTGTTGGAGACGCTCCGGGAAATAGGGAGCAAGATTATCTCCGTCACGAGCCGTAAGAAATGTCGTATTGCGCGTCAGGCTGATGTCGCCTTGGTGACTGGTGTGGTTGAGGAGGCAGATCCAATGAATCTGGCTCCCACTTCTAGCTCGACAGCTACCCTGGCGCTGGGCGATGCCCTAGCTATCACGCTGGCCAGATTGAGGGGGTTTACGGAAGAGGATTTCGCGCGCTTTCACCCCGGAGGATCCCTCGGTAGGCGCCTCACAGAGAATCCCGAGAGAGAGCTCTAGGCAAGAGCTCAAATCATCGATCTGGTTTCGTGCTAGGATTGGGCGTCAAAGTTGCCATCAGATTAGAATTCGTGGGGCGTGTGTAAGATGGGACCTTGGCGTTGATCTTTCTGCAAATGACTAGATGATGTGTCGTGGCAACTAAGGGTGTGCTTTCCCTGAGAGCATATCAGGTCAGCGGCCATGCCCTCAGACGGAAGTGCTGCCTCACAGTGGTGAGAAACTGGGACGAGTGGATCGTGCATACAGCTTAGGAGGTAATGTAATGGCAAAAGTTACCCTAACTAAAGTCAGCAAGACGTTCGGCAACTTCGTGGCCGTTGATGCAATCGACCTAGAGATTGAGGATGGGAGATTCACGGTCCTGGTGGGGCCGTCGGGGTGTGGGAAAACGACCACCTTGCGGATGATCGCTGGTCTAGAAGAGACAACGAAAGGTGAAATCCACATCGCCGACAGAGTGGTCAACCGAGTGCCCCCGAAGGACCGCGACATTGCGATGGTCTTCCAAAATTACGCCCTGTACCCCCACATGGACGTGTACAACAACATGGCGTTTGGCCTGAAGCTTCGCAAGGTGCCGAAGCCGGAGATCAAAAAACGGGTCAACGAGGCGGCAGCACTCCTAGGGATCGAGGAGAAGCTAAAGAGCAAGCCGCGGGAGCTCTCCGGTGGGCAACGGCAACGCGTTGCGGTGGGCCGTGCGATCGTGCGCAAACCGAAAGTGTTCCTGTTCGATGAGCCGCTCTCTAACTTGGACGCCAAGTTACGGGTACAGATGCGCACGGAGCTAGAGCAGCTGCACCACAAGCTGAAGACGACCACGATCTACGTGACGCACGACCAGGTGGAGGCGATGACGCTCGGGGACAAGATCGCGGTGATGCAAGATGGAATCATTCACCAGTACGACTCACCGCAGGAGACGTACGATCATCCTGTTGACCTGTTTGTAGCCGGATTCATCGGCAGTCCCGCGATGAATTTTCTGGGAGCGCACGCCTCGTCCGAGGACGGAAAGATCGCCTTGGTCGGGAAGGGGTTCCGTCTTGTACTTCCAAAAGAAAAGGTGGGAGAGCTCCCGAGTGAAGTGACCGTGGGTATCCGGCCAGAAGACCTCGACGGTCCGGTGAGCGACAGTGGTGAGAACACGATGACAATGCGTGTGGAGGTCACCGAGCCACTCGGGAACGAACTGTTGGTCTATGCCGATTGTGGTGGAGAGCGGGTCGTTGCCAACCTCGATCCGCATCGAGAAGTGGTGGTGGACTCAACGATCACCGTCAAGGTCAATATGGAGACGCTACACCTGTTCGACCAAGAGAGCGAGCAGACATTGCTATAGCATCGGGTTCACCTGGCCCGAGTAAGCACGTACAGGCCTTTTCATGCCCTGTCCTTCGCAGCACTTGGTCCGAAGTAAAGGAGTCCAAATGTTCTCGCGTGAGAGAGTGCTGACGGCTCTGGACCACAGAGAGCCAGACCGCGTTCCTTTTGACCTGGGATCGACAGGCAGTTCTGGCATTCACACGAAGGCGTATCTTGATTTGCTCAGACGTTTGGGCATAGAGGAGGAACCCCCTGACATTTTAATTCTGGCCGAGCAGCTCGCTACTCCGAGTGAAAAGGTACTGCAAACACTTAAGGTGGATGTTCGGGGCTTCTGGCCAAATTCCCCCTTGGGCTGGGTGGAGGAAATAAGGGACGCTGGCGATTATTTTGAGACTATCGACGAGTTCAGGGTTAAACTGGCGATGCCCAAGAAAGGCGGCCTTTACTATGATATTGTCGGAAGTCCTTTGGCTGGACCAATCTCAGATAAGGCCGTTGACGATTTTGAGTGGCCAGATATGAGCAATCCTGAAAGGGTCCGAGGGATTCGTAGCGAGATTGAAAAGGCGCTGGCCGGCTCTGGTGCCGCCATCGTTTTCAACACATTTCATGTGGGGATATTTGAACTGGGCGAGTGGGTTCGGGGGTTCAAAGACTACTATGCAGACATTGCTAGAAATCCAGCGCTGATCGAGCATATGATAGACATATTTACGGACATGCGGATAGGCTTCTGGGAACTGGTACTGAATAATCTTGGTGATTTGATAGACGTCGTTGTTGAAAATGATGACCTTGGCATTCAGAACGGACTTATGATATCTCCGTCTAGCTATCGGACTCTCGTAAAGCCGAAACACAAGAGAATCTTCTCTTTCATCAAAAAGAAGGCACCGCACGTGCGAATTCAACTACACAGTTGTGGCTCTATCTACGATCTCATCCCGGATCTAATCGAGGTTGGAATAGATATTCTTAATCCTGTCCAGGTGGGTGCTGCGAAAATGGATACAAACCGGCTTAAGAGAGAGTTCGGCGAAGAACTGACTTTCTGGGGTGGAGGGGTGGATACCCAGAGGATCTTGCCTTTTGGCACACAAAGTGAGGTTCGGGACGAAGTCAGGAGGAGAATCGAAGATCTGGCGCCACAAGGCGGCTTCGTCTTTAGTACGGTACACAACATTCAACCAGGTGTGCCGGTTGAGAATGTGATCGCCATGTTAGAAGCGTTGGAAGAGTACGGTGTGTACTGAGCCGGACTTGGCTATGGTCAAAGGGCCGGGGTCCTCATCTTTCGAGTGAGTGATCCAGAGACTGGGGCAGGCACAATCAGATTCCAGCGTTCCGTTATCCCAGGCCCAGTTTTCGGGTGTAAGGGCAACTACTCTGCGGTTTTCCGTTTCGCCTCGTTTGTACAACGCCTAGACACTAGAAACCGCCTGATGCCAACAGCGAGAAGGACGAGGCTGGACACGATTAGAAGATAGCCAACAACTTCCAGCCATTGCACTTTGAAGAACTGTACGAAGGATGCACCGGCAGCGAACAATGCAAGTGTGGTGCGGATATAAGCTAGGAATGTTCGCTCGTTGGCAAGGATAGTCCTGTCAATCGCAAGATGGTCCCGCAGTAGTAGATCCTCGCAGTCATAGTATTTGTGAGGCATATCAAATTGCCTCCTTCCCCTGATCAGGGTACACCGTTGTTCAAGCGAAGGCTGCCCAGCACATAGGAAAGTACTCCAATCTCACCTCGCGTCAATACTCTCAAAACCCGTAGGGCATGAGGCAATTGTCGCCTACCACTTTCTCTTCTTTCTGCTCACATACCATCCCGATGATTCTTTCGGACAATAAGTAGCCCCTCTTTCTCTGCTGGTTCGTGGAGTTGATAATGCGGCAGCGGAAACCGCATTTCGGGTCTTCGTCCCGAAAATTCGACCTTCCCCCCTGAAATCGGGTCCGTTAATCTCTCGCAAGACTGTGTCGATCGAAGCATTTGCTCCTTCGGCCACATCGTCGACATACTCCCTCACCTCTCCCGTGACAACATTCCCGCAAGAAAGACAAGGTTGCATGTACATGTAGGTAGTGAACCAGTTATCCCTGTGCTCACATCGCCGCTCATCCCTTAATCATTCCTCCCGTGACCCCTCGGACGATCTGCTTCTGGGCCACAAGATAGAGTAGAATCATTGGTATCGTTCCTATGAGTGCCGCACCGAGCATATGCTGATATCTGATAGACCAGGGCGTCGCGAAAGATGCAATGTAAACAGGCAACGTTGTTGTAACTCTTCTCGTAAGGGTTACTGCAAACATGTACTCGATATAGGACTGGATACCCACGAAAACAACCGTGACGCTCACACCATTTCTCGACAACGGCAGAATTACCCTTAGAAAAGTACTCCAAGCATTGGCTCCGTCTATGGCAGCCGCATCCTCGATCTCCAAAGGGATTGTATCGAAGAACCCCTTCATAAGCCAGACGGCCAAACACAGGCGAAACGGGATATACGTGATGACCAAACCGATGTACGTATCCGTCAGTTTCCAGCCAGCGATGATCAGAAACCACGGAATTACTAACGAGATGGGCGGAAGCATTCGCAGAACGAAGAACAGCAAATACACAGTTCGAGATGTTCGGCCTCGCCATCGTGAGAGTCCATACCCTGCAGGGAGAGCGAGAATTAGCACGATCCCGACACTCATGACGGTGATGATGCCGCTATTGAGAAGTGGTGGAACAAGCGGATCGTCACCCTGAATGAGATCTACGACATAGCGTGTTGTAATGTGCCTGGCCTGCGGCAAGAGGTCCCCCACTCCTCCTTCAGTGCTCAATGCGCTGATAATACTGGTGTAGAACGGGAACAACGTCCAGATGATCAAGGCACCCAGCAGTACATAGAACGGAACCTTTCTACAGCCAAAGGCTTCGGTGATTCTGCTGTATCTGAAAGGCCGTCGCGTCATGACGCAGCGCTCACCTCCCGCCTTGTCCAAGCCAGGTAGAGGAAGAGTGATGACGCCGTCAAAGCAACCAGCATTGCGATCACTGCCATCGAAGAACTCAATCCGTATTTCAGATTTCGGAATGCGAGTTGATAGATGTACGTACTCATGACGTGGGAACTGCCGCCGGGTCCACCCTCCGTCATGACCCATGGATAACCGAACACGCGGAATGTGTCGATGAACTTCAGAGAAACCGCAACGAAAATGATGGGCCGCAGCATCGGAAGGGTTATGTACCGGAGAACTTGCCACCCGCTGGCGCCATCAATTCGGGCTGCCTCGATTGGCTCCTGCGCCAACGCCTTTAGCCCAGCATACAGAACGAGAAACATCCAAGGCGTCCACGCCCAAATATCCACAAGCATTATGAACCAGATGGCGGTCGTAGAGTTCGAAAGCCACTGAACCTGAGGGAGATGAAAAGCCTTAAGAATCGCGTTCAACGGACCGATGGTTGGGTTATACATGAAGCGCCATAAAACGCTTGCGGCTGTCGGAATCACCAACATCGGGAGCATCAGCATTGCCTGGAAGACCCGATTCCCACGGAACGGCCGATTGACCACCAGCGCCATAACGAGTCCCAATATGAAGTTAACCGCAACCACAACTACCACATACATGAACGTCCTCAGAACGGATCGCAAGAACTCCGGGTTGCTCAGGGTCTTCTGGTAGTTTGCCCATCCCACTGGCCGGATGACACCTTTCATCAGGTCATACTGCATGGAGCTCAAATGAATGAGTTTTCCCAACGGGAACGCTATGAGTGCCACAATCACAACAAGTGCTGGAAGAACGAAAAGATAGGTTCGTCGCCTCTGCAGCATTTCTGCTCCAAATTTGGGTCTGCCTACCCATGCAAGGCAGGCAGACCCATTTAACACGTCCGATCTTACTCCTCAACGACGACTCGAACGTGCTTGTCCCTGAACTGCTCTCCTCCTAATAATACCCCGCCTCTTGCATGATCTCGTCGATCGTGCTGGCTGTGATCTCACGGAACTCCCTCGGCGTGATCTCGCCGAGCAGGAGGCGCTCATGCTGTGCACGATGCGCATTTCGTAGGTCTGGAAGTTCCGGAATCATCGGAATCGTGGTCAGGTTGTCAACGGCCGTCTCATAACTTGCTGGCGGGATATAACCCTGTTGAGCTGCCCACTTAGCCACTTCCGCGATCGGCGGAATGTAAACGCCACCTTCTTCTTTGAATGCTTTCTCGATCATCCGGCGCTGGGTGTCGGGAGAGATGTACCATTTAACGAACTCATACGCGGCTTGGGGCGTATCTGTATCCTTCGCGATGCCCCACCCCCAAAACCCGCCGAATGTTCCGACGTCTGGAGCCTTGTTATGAAAATCGAGCGAGAACGTGCCTGTCCTACCGATGTCCTGAATCACCTCTTCGCTATTCACCTGCGGCCAGAAGTCGTGGTACCAGGATGCGGACATCGCTGCCTTACCGTTCAAGTAGACGAGAATCGCATCGGTATAGGCATACTGCACGATCTCCGGTGGCGTCACCTTCCATCGCCAAATGAGATCCTGGGCGAACTTGGCAATTGTCTCCACAACCGGCCAGTTCTCAGGGTGATCAGCCCCCCACGGACACTTGTAGTCCGTGCCGATGAGCCCCCACGGCAGAAGGCCGGCCCGGAGAATGCGATCCTCGAACATACAGCCACCTTGCCCCCACTGGCCCGGAACTACATAGCCCCAGAGGTCCGTTTTCCCGTCACCGTCTGTGTCTCTCGTGAAGAACATGGCCACTTCGAGAAATTGCCCTTCGTTTGTGAAGTGGAGCACGCCGTTCTCATTGGGTTTCGGAAGATCATACCCATATCGGGCCTTGAATGCTGCTTGCTCGGCCGGATCCTCGAACAGATCCTTGCGATAATAGCCAATCTGGACTCCACCCATGAGTGGAGCGGACGTCATCTTGCCATCGAAGACATGCTGTTCGAGGCACAGGGGGATGAAGCTCTCTTTCAAGGCTTCGACATCTACTGAGGGATCTGCGCTAGCAAGATCCTCAAACGGGAGCATGAGTGGTGAGAGAACGGGCATCCATGCTTCGGTGCCCTGTAGCACATCAAAGGCTCCCGTACCTAGCTGCAGCTCTCGGGTCTCAGCCCCCAGTAGATCGATGAAAGGGAACTCGTTGAGCCGGACATCGATCCCCGGCAGTTCGCTTGGGTCCTGCAGCATCGCCCAGGCAGTATCCGTCACTAGCCATCCCTTGTTGTTCGCCACATCAATTGTGACATCGTCTGCACACCAAGCCGCGATCCCCAAACTGATCACGGCGAACAGCGCAAGTACTAGCGCTTTCCTGCTCATCATACCTCCTTTGTGGCTTTGAATGCACCCATAAATGTTGAATTGCTAGGTTTGCTCCGGCTTATCACCTCCCTTCCTGTTTGGGAACCGTGAGGTGCACCTCGAAGGATGGAGAGGCTTGTTTCCCCCAAGAAGTCCCCACGTGTTCCAATCTAATCCACATCATCCGCGCCCGTTTGTGCTTGCGTAATCGCTTCGCTCCCAGACGGCGCGTGTGGCTCCCTGACTCTCTCGTGTGTACTTATTTTGCTTGCTTACATACATGGCAGGTTAGGCCATCTTCCCGCCGTGGTTACGACGTCATCACGTCCCAGAGGACTCCCTTCTCCTTGCCGCCAAGGGGCTGCATCCTGGGGCATCCTTCTCTTGCGCAGCCATTTGTAACAGGTAGTCAGGGAACGCACCTCCAGCATCCAGAAGGGCGATTTCGAACAGCTGGTCGACTATCTCGGGATGGGCCTCAGCCACGTTGTTTACGAAAGGTTCCGGACTTTCAAGGGAGTACAAAAGAGCGCCCGTACCATCAACCTTGCAGTTCATCCACCATTCGTTCGTTACAACTGTCACCACGCTCCCCCATCCGATCGTTACATGGTCGCGGCTGGTGGTGTCTCCGTGCTCTCCCTGGGTATACCAGAATGCTCTGCCGTCTACTTCCCAAGTTGGTTCGAGTTCAGCAAACTGAAGGATCTGTCTCGAGATATCGTGATGCTGAACGTACTGCTGAGATCTTTTGGTGCCCATCGAAGCCTCTGGATGCCAAATATACAGAGGAACATCGAAAACACTCGGGGAGGATGGATACCCTCGCTTTCCAATGTAACCGCCATCTCCGATTGAATGGCCATGATCGCTCGTCACGATCACGATCGTCTCGTCCAACAAACGTGTCGAGCGTAGAAAGTCCATGAGGAATCCAAACCATCGATCACAGAGGGTCACGAGGGAGCTGTAATTCTGCTGTGCTCGTTCGACCAGCGGCGCCAAAATAGCCGGCATGCCCATGTATGGGGAGACCACCATCTCTCCCTGCTCGGGAGAACCGTACAGCATTCCAAAACACGCCGGCACAAACCAAGGTTCGTGCGGGTCGAACGATTCAACGGTGAGGAAGAATGGTTTTCGCAGATGGTTTTCCTCAATCCACCGAACGGCACGCTGCATGATCTGAGCAACGTGGAACTCACTCTCGCTGTTCCGTCTAGACATGTTCTTGAGAATCTGAGACGCAAATCCTGTCGCTTTCAGATCAGCGATCCGGACCTGTAGCTCTTTTGTTATCCAGTAGTCAATCTCTGCATGGCTAGGTTCGGGTCCGCTACGATATGGGTCGCATTCCTGTCCTCGCACGAACTGCCACTGATCGAATCCTCGAGCGAAGTTCTTCGACGGCTTGAACATGTGGTAGACGTCCGAGACGAGCGATGTCGTATACCCAGCCTCTGACAACGCTTCCGCAAGTGTGACCTGTTCCTCTGGAATTGGCCCCCATCCGGGTGCCGCATCGAAGTCTCCTTTCAGCCGTACATCCTCATCACGAAATGGATACGTCCGCATTCCTGTGTATAGAGCGCGTCGCGCTGGAAGTGTTGGCAGTGATTCCGGAAACGCGCGATCGAAGATAATCGACTGATTCGCAAACGCATCAAGGTGAGGGGTGTCCACCTTTCCCCAGGGCGGCTCGCCATACGCAGCGAGGCAATCCTTCCGCAGACTGTCGAAAACAACTAGGATGACGTTCATACTTTCTCTCTTGCTCCCCCCGTTTGCTGGCGGCTAGGCACCGGTGAGATAGCAGGGTCTCGTCTAGTGATCGCTAGTGAGTCAATTCCGGACTAACATACGGAGTATGAGTGACGACGCGAGAGACGTTTGCTTGTTCGGTCATATCCTTTACGGTGCCCAGCTGTAGGAAGCCTCCTTTGCCATTGAAGTTCGGAAACGTTTACGTAAACGTTTCCAAACAGTCTACTAGGTACCCCACCATTTGTCAAGTCCGCCCATGCCCTCACGAAAAAATGCACGAACAGGGGAATTTCTTTGCTTAAGAAATGGTCACCGTGACGAAAGGTGCGCTAAGGTGTCTCCCAGTCCACTGCCCCTTGAACAAGGAGGCGATCATGGCATCAACCATGAAGGAAGAGCACGATGACCTTATGAAAGTGGGCATTTCTTCGACCAGTTTTGGAGAAGCCTCACCCTTTCACTGGGGCAATGCGTTCACTTGACTCTTCTCTCGTCAGGCGTTAATATGTATTGTGCATTACCCCCAGCCGGGGGAGGGATCCGTATGCACAGATTCTTAGCTCTTTGGGCGAACGGCCTTTCAGGAATTGGAAGGCTACGTTCGCCACTCTGCAAAGCGAACGCGTGGGCTGGTGCATTTGCGATCGTGCCTATCAGAGGGCCACTCTAGCGTCTCGCACCTTTTTTTCAGCTGGCTGCAGGTAACCCCTGTTCCTCATGCAAAGAGACAAGGGTTCGGATAGATCCATCAGAGTAGAAAGGAGGTGAAAGGATGGACACAATCAGGGACGCAATTATCGAGGTTGGTATCCGTGCCAGTCTTCTTGTGATCAGACGCATCTTCGCCTTTCCTTAGAGTGGCCCAATGCATTTTTAGCATTGGTGGTCGACGTTCATAAAGAACCACACAAGTAAAGCAAACGTTCTTGAAAGATTATCTGGAGGCGCATTCTGTTCTCTAGAGCTTTGAGGCAGCACCGTGTCAAGGTTTTCTTGGTAAGAAAGGAGGCAAACGATGAAAGAGATCAGGACAGCAATCATCGGTGTGGGCAATTGTGCCAGTTCCCTGGTGCAGGGGCGCTTTTATTATGCCGATCCGGAGGCTGACGTCCCTGGGTTGATCACCCAAAACTTCGGAGGCTACCACCCTCATCATATTCGTTATGTTGCGGCATTCGATGTGGATGGCCGAAAAGTGGGGTCGGATCTTTCACAGGCGATTTTTTCCCCGCCAAACTGCACCACTGTTTTCCAGCGCGAGGTTCCACGTCAGGATTGTCCGGTCCAGATGGGCTATATCATTGACAGCATCGCGCCCCACAACGAGCAGTATTCGGAAGCCCGGCGGTTCAAACCACTTAGGAACGTGTACGTCGATGAACAGGAGGCGAAAGCAGCGATTGTTGAGGCCCTGCGCGAGGCACGGGTGGATGTAATGATCAATTACCTACCGGTGGGAAGCGAAAAGAACGCGGTCTTCTACGCCGACTGTGCGCTCGAGGCAGGCTGTGCATTGGTGAATGCCATGCCGGCCTTCCTCTCCAAGTTTTACGGTGATCGCTTCCGGAAGGCGGGCGTTCCGATTTTGGGGGACGATATTAAGTCGCAGGTTGGGGCAACGATTGTCCATCGCGTGTTGACTCGCTTGTTTGAGGACCGCGGTCAACCAGTCAAACGGACCTATCAGCTGAACGTTGGGGGGAACACTGACTTCCTGAACATGCTTGACCGAAACCGCTTAACGAGCAAGAAGATTAGCAAAACGCAGTCCGTTACGAGCCAGATGGGCGAGGACGGGATTGATCCGCAGAACATCTATGTCGGCCCGAGCGACTACGTACCCTGGCTGAACGATCGCAAGCTCTGTTTCCTGCGGATTGAGGCAGAGCAGTTCGGTGGAGTCCCGATGGACATCGAGGTGCGCCTTGCTGTCGAGGATTCGCCAAACTCTGCTGGCGTCATCATGGATGCAGTGAGGGCTGCGAAGGTCGCACTAGATCGAGGCCTTGCTGGACCGATCATCGAGGCGAGCGCCTACCTGTTCAAGTCGCCGGTGGTGCAGTACGAGGAGTCCGTGGCCAGGGAGATGCTGCGACGGTTCGCCGTAGGGGCTGAGGAACCGCTATTCACAGCGGCAGCCTATCCTGATGGCTAGAGATTTGGTGACGCAGAGTCCGCCGGCAGTAATCCTCGCTGCCGGCCGGGGCGAACGGCTTTTGGGAGCAGTCAAAGTGCCCAAGCCGCTCACTCCACTCTTGGGTCTCACTCTTCTTGAGCGGGCCATCCTATCCTGCAGAGCCGCTGGGGTTAATGAGGTTTGCGTTGTCCTTGGGTTCCGCAAGGAGGAGGTTCACCCTCGCCTTTCCGAGTGGCAAAAAAAGCATGAAGTCTCCATCCGGGCGGTAGAGAATCCCGCTTGGCAGGAGGGAAACGGCACCTCTGTGCTTGCGTGTGCTCCGCATCTTGCATCGTCCTTTCTGGTTCTCATGAGCGATCATCTGGTCGATCCCACGGCCATTTCGCATTTGATCAAGGAAGGAAGAGACGAGGAGGCCTGTTACCTTTTGGTAGATCACCGCGTCGATCGGGTCTTCGACCGCCAGGACGCCACCCGCGTGCACGTCGATGAGGGCAAAATCATGGCAATTGGGAAGGGGCTTGAGCCTTACAATGCTATCGATATCGGGGTCTTTCTCTGCCAACCGTTTCTGTTCGACGCCCTCAGGGAAGCTCAAAGAGCGGGGGACGGGTCTCTCAGCGCTGGGATTCGTCGCCTGGCCGAGCGAGGCAAGATGCGATCAGTTGACCTTGGCAATCGGTTTTGGCTTGACATCGATACCTCCAAGGCCCTGAAACACGCGCGGAAAGCCCTCCTCAGACATACTGTTAAGACCGAGGAAGACGGGTTCATCGCCAAGTGGTTGAATCGTCACCTGTCGCTTCGAATCTCGGCGCGGCTTCTCACGGTTCCTACCACAGCTCGTCTTAGTCCAACTGCGATAAGCTTGGTGAGCTTCCTCATTATCCTTCTGGGTGCTGCCATGTTTATCTTCAAAGGGTATGCAGCAAGCCTCGTCGCAGGGATTCTCGTTCAGTTTGGGTCCATTTTGGACGGCTGCGACGGCGAGGTCGCCCGACTGACGTTCAGGGCGAGCCGCTTCGGTGCCTGGCTCGATACGCTTCTTGACCGATACGGCGACGCGGCCGTCGCCACTGGAGTTACGATTGGCTTTTGGCGAGGCCACCCGACCCCCTGGGTGTGGTTTGGCGGAATGCTTGCCCTGACCGGTTTTCTTCTTGCGAGTTACACCAAGAAGGAATATGCCCTACGCTACGGGAAGAGCGTCCCCACTGGTATCTGGGCCAAGCTGATCAGGCGCGATCTTCGACTCTTTGGACTCTTCCTTGGTGCTGTTCTCGGATACCCTTACTTCGCGCTTCTTGCTTTGGGCCTCTTTTCGCACGTTGGGATTGGACGCCTCTTTTGGACGATGTCTCGGCGTATAAAGACCTTATAGAATCTATCAGGATTGATCCTGTTCACCCTAGCCAATGGACGACCGCAAGAGACGGCCTTGCAAAGGACCGTTAACCAAGCCAGCCGCTGTTATGGGCTTGCGACCGATGTCTGTTTCGTAGAGAAGCCGCATTCCAGGCAGCGCCACTGAATCTCTCCGCTGAACAAATTCCAGCGGATCGGGAGCATGTTCCCTCCGCACTGTGGGCAAGGCACAACGGAAAGGTTTGCCGGTATCGGGGTTTCTTGCGGGCCAGTGGCGATCAGGCTAACCGGTTCCGACATCACCAGACTCACCTCCCCGGCCACCCCTGTGGTGTCTGCCAGCTTGACCTGCCCGGAGAGGCGAACCGTCACCCCTTCACGATTGATCTGCCACAGAAAGACCAACACCGTGGCCAGAAGCCCAATCAGTACGATGAGAGCCACGGAGAGCGCGATCCCTTTCATCGATCTCCTCCTTCCCCTCATTAGGAGGAAAGCTATGTACTTGCCGAAGGTTACGTCTTGACCCAATCTCTTTCCATCCTACACTGTGAGGCGCCCTCCGCGAAATCTCGGGACAACCGGGTAACGATCGACGCTGGCGCACAGATAAACGTCTTCTTCGTACCCGAGCGAGATGAGCCGTTGCCCGGAGGGTGTGCTTGCAAAGAGGTTTCCCAAATCCCCAACCGGGATGGGAGAAGGAAGAGTGGACAAAATCGGCTCATCGAGACGTTCGAGCAGAAGCGCGGCAGTCATTGCGTCCTCTTGTGTTGTTTTCCCGTCTACGCCGGCGAGGAGGAGTGATAATTCCTCGGGGGGTTCATTCTTGATCCACGTGACGAGGGCCGAGAGATTGAGCGGTGAACCGATGAACACGGCGCCTGGGCGGTCAGCGACCGCGAGCAGTGTAGGAACCCCGTTGCTGGTGGTAAGTGCAAGAGATTTTCCGGTGAAGCCATCGCTGCGACCTCCGAGGGTCAAAAGCTCGGTGGGGGAGTTACCAAAATCGAGCTCGGGAAGTTTCTTTCCTCCGCGCTCTCCGGCGGTGAGGCTCCCTTTGTCCCTGAGCTCCAGGGCCTCTTTCACCGTGACAACGGGGATTACTTCCATCCCCAGGTGAAGGGCAACGATCACGGTGGCAGTCATTCGAAGGGCATCGATCACCACGATCGGTTCGGGTGATTTTAGGAAGCCATGAGCGCCAGCCGCACCGTTGGCGGCTACCCGGATCTTCATCGCAGCCGACGCACGAAGAGGCAACGTCCTTCCAGGCGCTCTACCATCACCCGATCCCCAGCGAGGATGGTCCCTTCAAGGGAGCGGGCATCCCAGTACTCCCCTTTGACGATGACCTTCCCGTCGGGATCAAGGTCCGTGCGAGCGCTCCCGATTGCCCCAACCATCCCAATTGACCCGGTGACCGGCCGTTTGCGCTGAGCGAGAAGCCCTTTTGAGATGACGAACACAAACAGCGCCGTTATCGTGCCCACGGTGATGAAGATAGTCGACCAGGAGAGGCCGATTGTGCGACTCGGAATATTGAACAGGGTGAACGAGCCGACCAGAAGCGAAATCACCCCACCGGTGGTAAGGATTCCATTGGTCGGTGTAAAGGCGTCAAGGACCATCAGCACCACTCCGAACAGGACCAGAACAATGCCGACGATGTTCACCGGCAGGATCTGCAGCCCAAGGAGGGCAAGTGCCAGGCAGATGCCGCCAGCGGCGAGGCCAAACCCGATGCCGGGCTGGAAGAACTCGTAGATCAACCCATACAGACCGAGGATAAACAGGATGTAAACCACGTTGGGATCGGCGAGGTATCCGAGGAGGCGCTCGCGCAGGCTCGGCCGAATGTCTTTCACGGTGAGCCCTGCGGTCGCAAGGACGCGGCCATCGGGAAGGGCATAGCCGTCGAGGCGTTCGAGCAGCTCTTCCCGGTCGGCAACGACCAGATCGATCACCCCTTCGGCCAGGGCCTCTGAGGCGGTCAGGGAACTTGACTCGCGCACCGCCTGCTCCGCCCACTCCACGTTTCGACCCCGCTCCTCGGCGATCGCCTTGGCAAAGGCCACGGAATCGTTGACCACCTTTT
>CAZOUO010000020.1:0-25280 GCA_964582975.1 uncultured Thermotogae bacterium
CTTGAGAACCGCGGGATCAGGCTTCTCGGAGTCGGTGGCGGGCGGTGGTGTGAGGCCCACGTTCGGCAACTTCCCTTGTTCGAGGAGGAGGAAGCCGTCCTGAATCGTACCCTCGACAGACTCTCCACGCGATATGGAGAAGGAATTGTACATTGGGGAGACAAGCGGGAATGATGAGAAGACATCCCTCGCGTAGGCAAGAGAAGGAGTCAGTTGCGGAACGTTGCCTAACATTCTACCCTTTCAGTGAGGTGATCAGTGTGAGACGGCTGTTACTCTTCTTAATCCTTTTACTACTTGTGAAATTGGGGACCGGGGCACTTCCGCTCTGCGAATATCGCTCCCCGCTTACGGACCTCACCGATCTAGGAATCAGCTTTTCCTACAATTATCACAATGACCCGTACGGGCTTAGTGATCAGGATCGCAATTTTGGCCAACTGAACGTCGATTTCACCCGATTGTACGACTCGCCAGACATTGGGCTTAACATTTCCGCCCAAAACGATATGACGATCTCGGTGTTGCGCCTCTCCTCTTACCTAATCACGGCGGAGGGAAACCTTAAACGCTACTTGGCCCCAGGTGCCTCCTTCTTTGGGTTCGCTGGCGTAAATGGAAAGAGCGATTCGTCCTACGAAGCGATTCGGTTAGCAATAGTTCTTGGGATTGGGTACGGTCGATTCGCTGACGTCACTCCTTTAGCCAAGGCAATGAATATAGATGATTATCTAGTTAAAAACGAAAGCATTACTAAACATCTAGATGGTCTAGATTTGGAGGCGATCGCCTTCGAGATCGACAGCATTGACACCTACGACTCGCTTGCTGACCTCTTGGCTGTAGTGCAGGAGATCATTGAGGGGACTGGGCTTGCCAAAGCGGGAGGACTTGATACGCTCGATATCTACGAGATGGGAAGAATCATTGCTGACGATGATCATCCCCGCTACTGTGGGGGTGATATCAAATTGGGGCTCGGATATGAACTCGTAGACCCATTTGGAGGACCGAATGATGTTTTGGCGACAGCAGCGTTCAACTATGCGTTTACTATTACACCCCAGGTTCAGTTCCTCGCTCAGGGAACCTTCTCTGGCTCAACTGAAATTTTCCAAACCCACCAGATTGAAGTTGCTCTGGGCTACGATTATGTGTTGACTGATACGATTGATATTTGTGCCTCCTACGGTTTCTTGCGCGAAACATGGGTCGGTGTCTCTACTGACATTCACACCATCTCGCTTGAGATGGAGCTCACCCCGATTGAGACCGCCCAGGTTGTTTTGGGGATGCACTTCTCCCATGAGCCACACTTCTTGGAGTGGAGCGCAGACATTTCGCTTCTAATGAGCATGGATCTTCTGTAGCCTTCGAGCGTGCTGTTAGCCAAGGGAGTAATGATTTGCTGCATAAGGGTGTCGAATCGCAGCTCTTTGGCTGCAGGAAGCGAAAGTATTGCGCTTTTAGCGATCTCATCCTTTCTGATCCACTCGTGGGGATGTTCTTTAAGGTGCTGCACGTAAAAGAGAACAGAACCGCTTGCTGTCAAAGGAACGATCCGTTCGACCAAACCAGGAAGAACTTTCCGTCGCTTTCGATGTACTACTGCACTTTAAGCATCCTTGCTCTATTGTATGCTTATGAAAGAAGGATGTCAGAGGTTGCAGCTTTTGCGTAGAGAATAGATAATCGTTTTGGCCAGCCATTGTGCTGGCTACGCCCTAAGAGGAGGATGACAGAGTGTACAAGATACTAAGCAAACGTACTCTGGGTCCCGAGATTCGCGAATATGTGATCGAGGCACCCGAGGTTGCCCGTGTCGCCAAAGCTGGCCAGTTCATCGTCCTGCGTTTGCACGAGAAGGGAGAGCGGATTCCGCTTACCATTGTCGAAACAGACCAAAGCACGGGAGGAGTCACTCTGGTTGTGCAAGAGGTAGGAAAGAGCACGCGAGAGATGGGAGACCACTTCCACGGGGGAGACAGTGTCCTCGACTTTGTCGGCCCGCTTGGCATTCCCTCGGAGATTGAACAGTACGGTACGGTGATTTGTATTGGCGGTGGGCTGGGTATCGCGCCTGTGTATCCGATCGCCAGGGAGCTAAAAGCAGCGGGCAATACAGTGATCGGGATCATCGGCGCGCGAAGCAAGGATCTCCTGTTTTACGAGGGCCGGATGAAGAGTGTCTGCAACGAATTGCACGTGATGACCGACGATGGTTCGAAAGGCCGCAAGGGGTTTACAAGTGACGCCCTCCGGGAGATTCTCTCTTCGGGGCAAGAGATCGCCAGAGTGTGGGCAATCGGGCCAGCGATCATGATGAAGGTCTGTTCGGAGGTCACCCGTGAGTTTGGCGTTCCGACCATCGTGAGCCTCAACTCGGTGATGATTGACGGAACCGGGATGTGCGGAGGGTGCCGTGTCGAATTAGGCGATGAAACGAAATTCGCCTGCGTCGACGGCCCGGAGTTCGACGGCCACAAGGTGAATTTTGATCTGTTGATGGCCAGGCAAAGGTTCTACGCAGAGGAAGAGCGCTGCGCCCTGGAGCGCTACCTCTCCACGCGAACCAAAAAGCAGCGAGTGAAGGCGTGATGAGCCGAGAAAAGCAGACCCCGATGCGTGAACAAGAGCCCAATGTACGTATTCACAACTTTGATGAGGTTCCGTTTGGCTACACTGTGGAAGAGGCGATCCAGGAAGCCGAGCGTTGCCTGCAGTGCAAAAACGCTCCGTGTATTGAAGGGTGCCCCGTAGCGATTGACATTCCTCGATTCATAGACCACATTGCGAACCGCCGCTTTGCGGAGGCCATCGCCACGATTAAGGAGGAGAACAGCCTGCCCGCAGTCTGCGGCCGCGTTTGCCCCCAGGAGACCCAGTGTCAGGAGGTATGCACCCTGGGCAAGAAATTTGAGCCGGTGGCGATCGGCCGGCTAGAACGCTTCTGTGCCGATTGGGAGGCCGAGCACGAAGCATGTTGCCCACCTGTTCAGGATGACACGGGATACCATGTAGCCGTCATTGGGGCAGGACCGGCCGGCCTCACCGCGGCCGGGGAGCTACGCAAGATGGGTCATGCCGTCACGGTCTTCGAGTTGCTGCACGTTGCAGGTGGTGTGTTGATGTACGGAATCCCTGAATTTCGGCTTCCAAATGAAATCGTGCGGCGGGAGATCGATGCCCTGTGTCAGATGGGCGTGAAGATCGAGGTGAACAAGGTTATTGGGCAGATCTCCACTGTGGATGAACTGCTCAGCCAGGGTTACGATGCCGTGTTTGTCGGCACCGGGGCAGGACTTCCCCGCTTCCTCCGCGTGCCTGGAGAAAGCTTAAACGGTGTGTACTCTGCCAATGAGTTCCTCACGCGGACCAACCTGATGCGTGCGTTCCGCTTTCCAGAGTATGATACGCCGATCAGGGTGGGACGCCGCGTGGTTACGGTCGGAGGAGGAAACGTGGCCATGGACTCGGCGCGGACTGCGCTGCGTCTGGGTGCGGAGGAGTCGATCATCGTCTATCGGCGCAGCGAGCAGGAACTTCCGGCACGCGCCGAAGAAGTCGAGCACGCCAAGGAAGAGGGGATCCCGTTTCACCTTCTGACAACCCCTGTTCGTTTCATTGGCGAGGACGGAAATCTCAAGGCGGTCGAGTGCATCCGCATGGAACTTGGCGAGCCGGACGAGTCCGGCCGACGCCGCCCGATTCCGATTGAGGGATCCGAGTTCACCACGGAGATTGACACTGCAATAATCGCCATCGGAAACGGGCCGCATCCATTGGTTCCCAGGACGACGAAAGGGCTCAAGCTGGGTCGCCGCGGGAACATCGTCGCCGATCTGGAAACCGGCCAGACGAGCAAGGAGGGTGTCTTTGCTGGCGGCGACATCGTGACAGGCGCCGCCACGGTGATCGAAGCGATGGGCGCGGGCAAGCGCGCCGCCGCTGCGATCGACCGCTACATGAGGAATAAGAAGTAGGGCCTCCCGATCGATCTTCTGATCTTTGTCCGTGAGACGTTCGCTACACGCCCGTGCCATAGGTTTTGAGTTCTCCAGTGTAGGCACTTTTCTCGTAGAGCCATTCTTATCTTCTTCTGGAAAGCGTTGATCCTGATTGCATTTGGGATTAATCTACCGTTAATTTGGTGGCAGAGGAGAGCAACTCAAAACTTGAGAACAAGTAGGTGCTCGAAGCGATGAAGAAGAACAGCTTCTTCTTTACGCTCATTCGCAGGGGGGAGCTGTATACCCCTCAGAAGGAAGGGACGAAGGATCTTCTCATTGTCGGCGATCGGATTGCCAGGATCGCGGCACATTTGGATGTCGCCAAAGACTTGGACGTGGAGATTGTTGATGCCTCGGGCAAGCTGGTTGTCCCCGGGTTCATCGACCTGCACGTCCACTTGATCGGCGGTGGCGGCGAAGACGGACCGACTTCTCGTGTTCCCGAGATCACGCTTTCCGAACTGACCCAAGCAGGAATTACTACTGTCGTTGGAGTCCTGGGAACCGACAACGTCACCCGCAGTCCCGAGGCGCTTCTGGCCAAGGTGAAGGCCCTTCGCCAAGAAGGGATCAGCGCCTACATGTACACCGGCTCGTATCATCTGCCCTCAGTGACCATCACGGGCAGCGTCAAGCGCGACATTGCCCTGATCGAAGAAGTAATCGGAGTCAAGATTGCCATCGCCGATCATCGCGGCTCGCAAGTCACCTTCGATGATCTCGCACGCGTTGCCTCCGAGGCCCGATTGGGTGGAATGTTGGGAAAGAAAGTGGGCCTCGTGCATCTTCACGTTGGAAAGGGACGGCGAGGGTTACGTCTTATCTTTGACGTCGTAGAGAAGACGCAAATCCCCATAAGTCAGTTTCTTCCCACGCACATTTCCAGGAAGGTTACGTTGCTGGAGCAAGCGATGGAGTTTGTTAGAAAAGGCGGCGCCATCGACGTCACCGCCCACGACGATGAGAATGAGACGGTATCGGTAATAAAGGAACTTTTGGATAGCGGAGTCGATCTTGTAAACGTGACGATCAGCTCAGACGGAAACGGCACGGTCCCAAGATTCGATGGTCGTGGAAAGCTGATAGGAATGTCAATTGCCAAGGTCTCCTCTCTCAGAAGGGTGCTCGAGTACCTGGTGGACTCGAAGCTGCTGTCCTTATCGGAGGCCCTCAAGTTTATCACCAGCAATCCTGCCGATCGACTGGGCATCGCGGATCGTAAGGGCCACATCTGTGAAGGTGCCGACGCCGATTTCGTCATTCTCGATGAAGACCTGCGGATTGACCAAGTGTTCGCTAAAGGACAGTTGATGGTGAATAAGGGCAACGCCGTGGTCAAGGGAACCTTCGAATGACCAGACAGGAGAAGATCATTGGCATCCTAGGCGGGATGGGACCGGCGGCCACCCTGGCCTTGTACGAACGTATCATCGCCCTCACCCCGGCGCAATGTGATCAAGATCACCTTCGCGTGATCATCGACAGCAATCCCAAGATCCCCGATCGCACTGCCGCCATCCTCGGGAACGGCGAAAGTCCGCTGCCGGCGATGGCCGAGAGTGCAAAAACATTGGAACGCGCCGGGGCTGACTTCATCGTCATCCCTTGTAACACGGCCCATTATTGGCTCGACGAACTGCAAAAGGAAGTCGCAATCCCGAAATCCCGATCATTGACATGATCGATGAAGCCGTTCGCGCGATCAAAGAGGACCGAGTGGGACTACTGGCAACCGATGGTGTGCTCTTTTCCCGGGTCTACCACGATGCTTGTAAGAGAGTGCAAATCAAGCTTTTTGAGCCAGAAAGAGACGACCAAGCGCTCCTCATGCAGGTGATCTACAGTATCAAGGCCTGGGAGGAAGCAGCAATTAGCAACCACGATACTACGGGAGTGATTGCAAGGTTGCATGAGAGAGGAGCAAAAGGGACCCTCATTGGCTGTACGGAGCTCTCTCTACTCCCGAAGCAAGATCTTCCCCTACCCATCTACGACGCCTTGGACACCCTGGCCCGGGCTGCCGTCCATCGTGCCCTGTCCCTTCCCCTCTAGGATGGGATCAACAGGAATAGGAGCCGGTGACCGCCATTATGCGCATCTGATGATCGATCCGGCTTTCACGAGGCAATATCGTAGTGCAACTCCTTCAAGCACACATCCTTGATCAATCACGCAGCCGGTGATCTCGGAGTTTCTGATCGTCACATCGTCGAGTATCACTGAACCTGTCACCATCGAGTCTTCGACGGAGACGTTTTTGCGGCGTAAGTGTCACTACCGCTGACGCGCTGATTGGCTTCGATGTAGGAGGCGCGGTCGCCGATGTCGTACCAGCCCGTCTCAAAGACGAACGGGTCGATCGGTAGTCTTTTTTCTTTCAGCAACCACTCGTTGAGATATCCCGGGGCATCTTTGCCTGCCTCCGCCTTTCGATAGAATTCGCTGATTAAGGGAAGCACCTTTTTGGGATAGACGTAGCAGGCGTGCTGGCCAAGGTGCTCTTCGGCTGGTTTGGTTTCTCTTGAAAATCGACGATTCTTTCGCCCTCGACGATCGCCACGCCGTAGCGGCCCCTTACTCACTCGAGATCTTTGAGATCGAATAGGGCGACCAGCGGTCGGCCGTGGTACGCGGCAACAAGATCCTCGATCGAGAACTCGAAGATGTTGTCCCCACCGATAACGAGGATGTCTTCATCGATCCTCAGTTTCTGGACGAGAAAAGCCATCGCGCCAACCGTGCCCAATTTCCTCGCGCGTGGTCTCTTCCACGACTAGCTCCACGTCCCGACTGGATTCCGCTCGCCACGCTTCAAACTGAGAGACAAACCGGCGATTGGTGCAGACGATCGGTCGACCCGGGAGGGAACCACTTGCAAGGATGTAGTCGATGATCGGCTTCCCGGCAATCGGCAGTAGTGGCTTGGGCCGATCGGCCGTGATCGGAAGAAGACGCGTCGCGTACCCGCCGGCAAGTAGGATCGTTTTCATTGGGCTGACCCTCCGCGGCCGCGAGTCCTTTCTGCAAGCGCCTTCTTGAATTGCTCGATGAGGTGCACCGGCGTGGGGTCGATCTTGTTCAATAGCGCAAGGTAATAGCTGGTGTAATCTCCCAAATAGACTTGGGAGAAAAGCTGTGCCAATTCGCTTTCTCCCTCGGCGCTGACTTCGGTGAACGGGATCGAGCGCTCCGCGAACAGATCTTCCATGATCTTCATTCGAGCGATGTTCTCCTCTCTGTCGTAGGCGTTCCGAAGAAGAATCACGACATGGTCGCGCATCAAAGCTGGGGTCTCGAGGGCCACGATCTCGTTGTGATTGAGCTCGGAAAATGCGCTCCAGTAGGCCGCTTGTTTGGCGTTCTCGTTTATTTGCGTCTTCCATCGCATTGCCACCAGATCCGTGTTGTCGGAAGTTCCATAGATCACCGGGATCTTCCCCACCAAGCTATGGCCAAGCTTTTTGGCAGGGTTCTCGGCGGTCGGCGCATCGAAGCAGCAGCGGGACTTGACCCGTTCGAGGCTCTGGAGGAGGCTTTCCCAAGGGCCGATCTCGTTGAGGACTTCGACTTGAGAAAGCGCGACCAACAACGGAAGCGTGAGGTAACCGAGGGCAGCACGGGGCTGAAGACCCGAGGGTATTTTTAGCAAAGGTAGGCCAGACTTTTTAGAAGTCTCCTCCAGTGCTCCTCCGCTCGAGATACAAAGGGTCGGGATGCCTGTTTTGATTCCTTGTTCGAGGGCTGACAGGACTTCCTCTGTGTTTCCCGAATAGCTGACCGCTACCAACAGCGTTCGAGAATCGGCAAGTGCTGGCAAGGTGTAGCTGCGACTTACCACGCAGGGGATGCGGGCAAACCGCCGCGCGAATTCCCCTGCCATCGCCGAGCCCCCCATTCCGCAGACGATTACCTTGTCAATTCGATCGATTGCCAAAAGTTCGAATTGCTCCCCCAGTGCGATCGCATCGCGGCACTGCTCGGAAAAGCGATCAAGCACCGACGTCATTTGTCCACGATCGTACTGGGAAAGGATCTTTCGATCATCGAGCGTGATCATCTTAGTCTAATAAAATATCGGGCTTGCTTGAAAATGGCAAGCAGTGTGCCAACTGAAATCTCTCTTCGTACCAAAGACAAGCAAATATTTCATTGATCTCTTCGTTGACAACTGAGAATGGGCTTTTGTTTCTTCACGACCTTAACCATCACATTTCGTCGGTTCGTGGCAATTGTGAACAGACGCAAAACCACTCCAGTATTTGGTGGCACTGCGAAAAGTGTGCTAAGATCGGACCGAGCGCTTCTGGATGTGCTTTTGTTCAGAAAAGCATTTTGCGCAGCTTCAAAAAAACGTCTTTCGAATCGTTGGATTACGCGGAATAAGACGAGGATGCAGAATGAATGTTGGTAGCGACAGGAAATACAGCATCGACAAAAAGGCTGCCTTGCCGATTCATCATCAGTTAAGAGAACTTCTCAAAGAGAAGATCGAATCCGGAGAGTTTAGCCCAGGGGATCGCATTCCCACTGAATACGAGTTGTGTGAGGAGTTTTCGATCAGCCGGGCACCTGTCCGTCAAGCGTTGGCGGGCCTAGTCAGTGAGGGATTGCTCTATCGGCAAAAAGGCAGAGGAACGTTCGTCAACCATCGCATTCCATTCCAGGAAATCCCCATACGAATAATGGTGGGTGAGGATCGGTGGGTTCCGTCTTTGAAGAATGCAGCCCGACGTTTCAATAGGACACAGCGGGGAATGAAGATACAGTTGGAGGTCCAAGCCTTGGGCCGGCCTCAACTTTACTCGAAGATTGTCTCGGCTGTGGGGCGGGGAGAGGCACCGGATCTAGCGTTGATCGATTGGGTATGGATGAGGGAATTTGTCGACCGCCACTATATCGAACCCTTGGACAGACTCGATCGAGATTGGATAGAAGAGTTCCAAACCGATCTTTTTCCACTCTTTGTCAGAGACAACTCGTACATGGGACACCTTTACGGTATTCAGATCGAAGCAAGTGTGGCAGTCCTTTGGTATCGCAAGGACTGGTTTGCTTCAGAAGGAGTGGCACCGCCTCGGAGTTGGGATGAGCTGGTAGAAGTCGCTCGCCGCTTCAAGAGGCCAAACAGGTTTCCTTTGGTTTTTGTCGGCGGCACCATGGCTGGAGAGACGACCACCTTCCAATTGCTTCCGTTTATTCGGTCTGCGGGAGGCGATCTGTTATCCGATAGCAAAGTGATTTTGAACGAGCGCGTGGTGCGTGCGGTGCGCTTCCTCGTCGATTTGGTGCACGTGCACGAAGTCACTCCACCCGACGTCCATTCTTTTGGTTGGGATGAAGCTGCGAGGCTCTTTGCCGAAGGGAAGGTCTGCATGGCGGTAGGAGGTACTTACGAGAAAGCATTGATTCAGGAGGTGTCCGGATGGAGGGATGAAGAATTCCACGAGAGGGTTGGTTATGTTCCAATACCTGCCGGTCCAGGAGGGAGGACTGCCACCGTGGCCGGAGGGATGGTGTATGTTGTGTTTCGCCAGTCAAAGAATCCAGGCCTTGCCCTGGAAATCCTGAAACGTGTCACGAGTCCTATTCTGATCCAAAGGTTCTGCAAGAAGACCGGACGCAGTCCCACACGACTTTCAGCAATAGAGGCTCTCGATCCCGAAGTTTGCCCTTTTTCGTACAGTGTTTCAAAACTTCTATCGCATGCGATGGCAAGGCCAGCCATCCCGCAGTATGCGAAGGTGTCCGAGCAGTTTCAACTGATGATCGAAAATGCGATCGCGAAGCGGATGGAGCCTGAAGAAGCCGTGCAGAAGGCGCGAGAGATCATGACGGCTGTCATTGGTTGATTCTGCCGAATTCTTTGAACGCATCCCTTGTTTTTGCACTTGACAGAGGGGTGAAGAATCGCTATGTTTGTTATAACAAACTGTACAAGGGGGCTGGCCACTTCCACACGACGATACCGGTTGGATGCTAACACCGTTTTGCCGGCAATGATCGCAGAAACGACGAGTCTGCAAGATGATTGTGGCTTGCAGCTTTTCCGACAGCCTCTCTCTAGAAGAAGTAAGGAGGTGATGGATAGAGTCAAATACTCGATCGAGGAAAGGTTTCCCGTGAAAACAAGACCTCAATAAGGAGGCAAACAAGATGAGAGGATGTTTTAAGAGTCTGCTGATGGTTGGTTTGATTGTGGTCTTTGTGGCGTCGGTTTGTGCGATAGGGAAGACCGTGATCGAATTCTGGTCCACCGACAACGAACCTGATCGTGTCGAGGTTTACGAGGACGTGGCTGCGCGGTTCATGGCGGAAAACCCAGACATTGAGGTACAGATAATCCCTATTGAAGAGGCAGCGATTGCGCAGCGTATCGCTGCTGCAGCTGCAGCCAACGAGCTGCCGGACATCCTCCGGATGGGGATTGAGAGGGTGTCGGTGTTCGCTGCGGACGGCCTGCTCGATGAAGACGCGGCCGAGGCGGTGATCGCGAGCATCGGAGAGACCGATTTCCGAGACGGCCCCCTGGCGATGGTGGTGGATCCGGCAACCGGGAAATATGCGGCCGTTCCCTACGATGGTTGGATTCAGGCGATTTGGTATCGTGAGGATCTGTTCAAGGAGGCAAACCTTACTCCGCCGGTCTCTTGGGCGGACATCAACGCGGCGGCGGACAAGCTGCCGGGTACTGGGAACCTTCTGTACGCCCTGACTCTTGGTACCGATCCGGGCCAGAACTATCCGCATCAGGTTTTCGAGCAGGTGGCGATGTCCAACGATGCCTGGCCGTTCGATGTGGAGGGCAAGGTGACGATGAACACCCCGGAGATGATCGCGGCGCTTGAGTTCTACACGAACCTACAACGGGCCGCGGTGCCCGGTCCGCAGTACTGGCGCGGGGCACGCGAGGCCTACGAGCTCGACCAGGCCGGGATGCTCTTCTACAGCACCTACATCATGGACGATCTGGTCGAAGGATCCGGCCTAGAGGCTGGAGGCAAGGTTGACATCCCGGTGGAGGATCTGCCGCAGAAGACCGGATTTGCCTCCATGATGGTTGGACCGAACGGATCGGCCAGCTACGGGCAGCTGGTCACCCTCGGCCTCATGAAGGGCGCCGATCCCGCAGCCCAGAAGGTGGTCGAGTACTTCCTGACCGACGGGTACATCGATGTGTTGGCGCTGGCTCCGTTCGGGAAGGTACCGGTGCTCGAAAGTGCTGTGGCGGGTTGGAAGGGACTCAGTCCGTTCTTTGCCCACTATTCGGACGAGACGCTTGCCCAAATCGCGAACGGGTTTGACACGATGCAGCGGTGGCTGTTCCGCCCCGACTACGATGAGGTTGAGCGAGCGGTGATCGGAGACATCGAGGGACGTCTGCTCATTCCACAAGTGATCAGCAACATCGCTCTTGAAGGCATCATGACACCGGAGACCGGTGCGCAGTGGCTCCAGGAGCAGGTGGAGGCAATGCTGGCCGAGCGTCGGTAGCTTCATTAAGATCCTGACGGGGGGCGAAAAGCCCCCCGTCACTCACTTTTCTTCGTTCGCTGTCCAAGCGGTGACAGAACCCTCGTTTTGCAGCCCTGCTTGGTAATACACTACAAAGAATCATGGCGAGATCCGGGAGTAGATCGACAACACTGGCCGGCTGGAATTCCCTGCAGGCACGCGAAAGTCGCTTGGCGTGGTATTTGACGTCCCCCACTGCGTTGATCGTTTTCGGGCTGGTTATCTTTCCGGCTGTCTTCAGCATTTGGATCAGCTTCCACGATGTGGGGTTGCGAAACTTGGGCGATGTTTTTCACGCTCCGTTTGTCGGTCTTGAAAACTATCGTCGTGTCATCAACGATTTCGCCTTCAAATTTCAGAACTTCCGCGTGTGGGGGGCAGCGGTTACCAGTGTCGTCTATTCGTTCATTTCGACTGGGTTGACAGTTTTCATTGGCCTGATGGCTGCCCTGCTGCTCAATAGACCTTTCCGCGGTCGGGGAATGGCTCGCGCGATCTTCCTTTTCCCTTACGTTGCCCCAATTGTCAGCGTAGCGTTTGTGTGGCGCTGGATCCTCGACCCTCGGCCCTCGGGCGTTCTCAATGACTTATTGATGCGGTTAGGGCTTGTGGATACCCCACAGGCGTATTTGGCGACGCGCGGTCTTGCCCTGGGCTTGGTGATTGTCTTCCAAGCGTGGCGCTACTTCCCGTTTGCCATGCTCATGATCCTGGCGCGGCTTCAGGCCATCGACAGAACCTTGTACGAAGCCGCCGCTGTGGACGGCGCGAGTGCCTGGCACCAATTCCGATACATCACCCTCTCTGAGCTTCGCTATGTTTTGGGCGCAGTCTTTCTCCTCCGATTGATCTGGACGTTTAACAAGTTTGATGATATTTATCTCCTTACCGGAGGAGGGTTCGGGACGAATGTTCTGCCGGTGCTCACGTATCAATTCAGCTTCAAAGCGTTCAACTTCGGAAAAGGAGCTGCCACTGCCATGATCCTGTTAGGCATCCTGGTTGTCTTTTTGCTGGTTTACTCGCGGTTCGTCATGAAAGGGGAACGGTGAGAGCACGATGAGACGCCATCACGGCGCAGGTCAGCGGTTGAATTTGATCGATCGGCTTACCCGTTCGATGACGCTTCCCCGTTTTGTGGTAGCGATTGCGATGGCCTTCTTTTTGACGAGCATTCTGTTTCCGTTCTACTGGATGGTCAGCTCGTCGTTCAAGACGTACGCTGAGATCGGCGGCCGCGAGGCGGTCTATTGGCCGAGTGCCTTTCGATTGGATGCTTACCGAGAGCTGTTTGATTCCGGCTATCCGGAGTTCTGGAACTTTGGCGTCAACATTCTGAACAGTATCAAGGTGGCGGTCCCGACGTCGTTGATTGCGGTGATCCTCTCTATGCTAGGAGCCTACGCGATCGCGCGGCTGCGATTTCGAGGCAAGAGTTTCTTGTTGAACGGCATACTTCTGGTTTACCTTTTTCCCGCCGTTTTGCTGATGATTCCCTTGTTCGCCATGCTCTCCCAGATCGGTGCCAAGATCGGAGTCGACGTTCAGGACAACCTCCCGGTGTTAGTGATTACGTATCTGGCGCAGACCTTGCCCGTGGCACTGTACATGCTCGCCAACTATTTCCGCACAATTCCTGCAGAGATTGAGCAAGCAGGCATGATTGACGGTTGCAGCCGTGCTGGGGTGATCTGGAGGATCACGCTTCCTCTTTCAATCCCAGCTCTGGTCTCCGTGGCCATCTACACGTTTATGATCGCATGGAACGAATTCATCTACGCGCTCGTATTCTTGAACAGCCGCAACATGTTCACTATGCCAATTAAGATCAACATGATCTTCAACGATCCGACTCCACGGCCCCACGTTGTTATGGCGGCTTCCACGGTGATGACCCTCCCCGTGATCATCCTTTTTCTTGCTCTTGAGCGGTTTTTGGAGGAAGGGTTAACGGCGGGCGGTGTGAAGGGATAGCCGCTGTGAGAAATCATCCTGCTTTAGGTTCTTCCAACCGCTTCCTTCTTACGCGTTTCGCCTTCGTTCGTGCCCACGAAGATAGAGTCTGCCTGAAGAACAGGTTGTGCGCAACCTTGATCTTTCACGTGCTATGCGAAATTGGTGCGACCAATGGGAGACTGAGATGACCCGCATCGGCATCTGTCATTACAAGATCGGAGACACAGACGGCGTCTCGCTCGAAATCGACAAGTGGGAGCAGGTTCTCGAAAGGATGGGCCATGAGGTGATCCTCTGTGGCGGCGATCTCGGGACAAGGGATGGCGTTCTAATCGACGAGATGTATCATCATCGTCGTGATGCAGAGCAGCTGTCCGCGAATGCTTTCCAGCGGCTGGAAGATTACGGTAGCGGCGAAGAATGGAAGCGGGAGGTCCTTGAACTAGCAACCCAAATAGAGGTTCAGGTCTGCCAGCGCGTCAAGGATCACAACATTGCGCTTCTGATTTCCAACAACATCTGGTCGCTCGGTGCCAATCTTTCTGCTGCTGTGGCTCTGGCTCGGATTGTGCACCGGCTGGATTTGCCGGCAATCGGTCACCACCACGATTTCTACTGGGAACGGTTTCGCCGCATGAGGCCGACGTGCAAAGAGGCACGGGAGATTGCCGAAAATTACCTGCCTCCCACCGATCCCTGGATTCAACACGTGGTGATCAACAGCCTAGCTAGAGATGAGCTTGAGCGACGTTCGGGGGTTGATTCTACAGTCGTGTCCAATGTCTTTGACTTCGAAGGGTCCCCATGGGGCATTGATGCGTACAACCAATCATTTCGGGAAACGATTGGAGTGGGCGCGAATGATCTACTTGTTCTTCAAGCGACCCGAGTGATCCCGAGAAAAGGTATTGAACTGGCTATCGATCTGGTCAAGGCTCTCTCGCAGCATGAGTATCTTTCCACCCTCACGCGGCGTGGACTCTACAACGAACGACCGTTCACCGAGAAGAGCCGCATTGTGCTCGTTCTCGCCGGGTCCGCTGAGGACTCTCACTGCGACTACTTTGATCGTTTGAAGCGGAAGGCAGAACAAGAAGAAATCGAGCTTCGCTGCGTCTTTGACCGGGTTCGGGCTCATCGGGGAACAGTTGAAGGACAGAAGCTTTACTCCCTGTGGGATTGCTATGCTTTCGCTGACGTGACCACGTACCCTTCCCTTTATGAAGGATGGGGAAACCAATTCCTCGAGGCAGTTCGCGCCAAGCTGCCCATCGTGATGTTTGAGTATCCGGTGTACCGGGCTGATATCAAGAGCAAAGGATTTAAAGTGATTTCCTTGGGAAGTCACATCGTCAAAAAGGATGATTTGGGATTGGTATCTGTCGGCGCGCAAACCATTCGCGAAGCCGCACAACGCGTCGTCGAGGTTGTGACCAATCCGGCAAAGAGACGCGCGATGACCGAGCACAACTTCGAGCTTGGTCGAGCGTTCTATGGTCTCGACAGCTTGGAGAGGTACCTGGGGCCGATCATCGAACGAACGCTTTCCCGACAAGGACGATAAGCCCATGTTGAGAATAGCGGAAAGCCTCGGATCACGGGGAGATGGGAGAAGGAAACCTCACTTGGTGGACATCGTCTGTGGTATCTGTACGAAGAACTGCGCTGACACGATCAAAAACGTGGTCGAACAGGTCGATGTTGGCCTTACGGAATTCTTCCCCTCCAAACAGTGCTTGATCGTTGTCTCGGATGGCTTCTCTACAGATGGCACAAGAAACAAAGCCCAAAATGTCAATGCCAACACGGAGCTGGTCGTTACCACTCAGACCGGGGGGCCGGGAAAAGGGAACGGAGTGCGGACGATCCTGGAGATTGCCAAAGATCGGCGAGCCGAGGCCGTTGGGCTCGTTGACGGCGACTTGACTAGCATTGAGCCAGATTGGGTTGCCAAACTCGTGGGACCGATCATGGAGGGTGAGGACCTTGTTGTTCCTTACTACATACGGCATCGCTATGACGGGGTACTCACCAATCAGATTGTGTATCCGTTGACGAATGTCCTGTTTGGTATCGGAGTTCGGCAGCCGATCGGGGGTGAATATGGGCTTTCCGTTCATCTTGTGGAGCACCTACTACAACATGATCTTTTCCCGGAGGACTTCGGAATCGACATCTTCATAACGCTGGTGGGAGAGTCTGAAAGAATGCAGATCGTGGAAGCGGTTTTGGGTATCAAGGAACACGAATCCACCAAACAGTATGCTGATCCGGAGAAGTTGCTGATTCCTATGTTTTATCAGGTCATAGGAACCCTCTTCAGGTTGATTCGTTACTATCGAGATCGCATCAAGACTGTTCGCGGTATAAAGCCGGTCAAAAGGTTGGGAAAGATGCCGACTCAGCGTCCGGGTGAAATTACCGTCGATCAGGACAACTTGCTTCGCCGATTCCACGCCAAGTACAAAGACCTGGAGTGGGAATCACTCGCTTTCTTGGGCGGTCTTCGGAAGGAGTTGGATCACGTTGCCTCCTGTAACCTGGAACAGTTTCGTTTCCCTCTCGAGCTTTGGGTCAAAGCCGTCTATCTCGCCATAGGCGCTTTCGCCAAGAGCAAGGATCCGGCCGTGTTGGACGCACTACACGTATTGTGGCAGGGTCGTTTCCTCGGCTTTGTCCGGGAGACGCAGGCGATGAGCGATGAGGAGGCCGAAAGCTACATTCGGGGACAACTGGCCACTTTCAAGCAGCACAAGCCCATGCTCAACGGCTAGTGAGCAAAAGATGCTCAAGTCTTTAGTCCGTCTTGCCACAAAGAGAGGGTCTAACCACGGATCCATTTGGAAGGCGGCTGAGCGATCATTCCACAGTCACTGTTTTCGCCAAGTTGCGCGGTTGGTCGACATCGGTCCCCCGTAGCACCGCGATATGATATGCGAGCAGCTGTAGTGGGATGGTGTAAAGGACGGGCAAGCAGATTTGGTCCACCGCGGGAAGCAGCAAGGCGTGATCGGCGAGCCGCTCAACTGCGGGATCGTCTGGACGATCGGTTAGGGCAATCACAATCCCTTTACGGGCCTTGACCTCCTCGACATTGGCAAGGACCTTCTCGTAGGCGACTTTCTGAGAAAGAAGGACCACGACGGGCATCTTTTCATCGATCAACGCGATCGGGCCGTGCTTCATCTCGCCGGCCGGGTACCCTTCGGCGTGAATGTAGGAGATCTCCTTCAGCTTCAACGCGCCTTCGAGGGCGATCGGGTAAAGACAACCGCGCGCCAGGAAGAGAAAGTCGCTCGCATTGTGGAACTGCTGTGCCAACGCCGCGATCTTCTCGTCTTTGGCCAATACCTCGGCAAGCTGGCCGGGAAGAAGCGTGAGGCCGGCCAGTGCGTTCTTCATCGTCTGATCAACCGTTTCGCCTCGTTTCTCGGCGAGGAAGAGACCAAGGAGTATCAGCGCGGCTATTTGAGCGGAGAATGTTTTTGTTGCGGCCACTCCGATCTCAACCCCGGCACGGGTGTAAACCGCTGCGTCCGACTCCCGTTCGATCGCCGAATTGATCGAGTTGACGACCGCTATCACCTTTGCACCCTTCTCCTTTGCACGGCGGACGGCCATCAGGGTGTCAATGGTCTCCCCCGATTGAGAGACTGCGATGATGAGGGTGCGTGTGGTGAGGGACACGTCTCGCAGGCGAAACTCCGAGGCAATCACTGCGTGAACAGGAAGTGGGAGAAACTGTTCCCAAAGGTATTCCGCAACCAGCCCGGCGTGGTACGCAGTGCCGCAGGCAACGAGATAGACCTGATCGAAATCCAGGGCCAATTCTTTTATGCCTTCAAGGTGAATCGTAGATCCCTGCGGTCCCAGCTTCTCCCGCACCGTCTCACCCACCGCGCGCGGTTGTTCGTGAATCTCTTTTAACATGAAGTGCTTGTATCCGGCCTTCTGAATCGAAAGGGTATCCATGGTCACCGGCTGGGGAAGGCGTTCGACCGGGTTTCCTGCGAGGTCCAGGACGCGGAAGCCTTCCGGAGTTAGCTCTGCGATCTCATTGTCTGCCAGGAAAACGACATGGGAAACCCAATCTACCATCGCCGGGATGTCTGAGGAAACAAAGGTTCCGATTTCCCCTCTTCCTACAACAAGCGGACTCCCACGCCGTGCTACAACAATCCTACTCGGATCATCTTCCGAGAGCACGGCAATGGCGAACGCCCCTTCCGCCTCTCTAGCGGCTGCGATCACCGCAGAAAGCAGGTCCCCTTTATCGTTCTCCTCGATCAGGTGGGCGAGTGCCTCGGTATCCGTTTGCGAGCGGAAGCGATGTCCTGATGCCGCAAGTCTTTCCTTCAGCACCTGGAAGTTCTCGATGATTCCATTGTGAATGACGGCGATCTTTTCGCGGCAATCCAAGTGAGGGTGGGCATTCTCGTCAGTAGGGATCCCGTGGGTTGCCCAACGCGTATGCCCGATTCCAACCTGTGCGGAGAGCTTAAGCGGAAGGACCTCACCTTCCAGTTGTCTGACCTTCCCTGCTCGGCGAAAGAGGGTCATTCGACCGTCCGCGAGAATCGCGATCCCAGCCGAATCGTAGCCGCGATACTCCAGTCGCTTCAGCCCTTCAAAAAGCAGCGGGACGGCGGACTCAGTCCCCAGGTATCCAATGATTCCACACATAACACCACCTCACCTGCAAGTGTAGCCTTCCCCAGGGCAAATGCCAATGGCCATTGTCAGGCGGCGACAACCTTGCTATAATGAAGCGCCAACGATCGAGCTCAAGGAGGAGTAAAGGAGAATAGCGATGCGAGAGGCTGAAATCAAGGCGTTGTTGGTAGATCCCTTCAATAATGCTCCGGTCATCCTCTTGAAGGATCGACATTCGAGCAAGGCGATGCCAATCTGGATTGGAGAGGCAGAAGCAATGTCGATCGCCCTCGGATTGCAGGACGGTCGTTTTCCGCGACCGCTGTCCCACGACCTAATGAAGGAGATCATCGACGACCTTGAGGGGAGCGTGGAAAAGGTCGTAATCAGCGGCCTCAAGGAGGGAACCTACTATGCCACCATTTTTCTCCGAAACCCTGGGGGGAAAGTGGTAGAGCTTGACGCGCGTCCCTCGGACTCGCTGGCCCTTGCCCTGCGTATTGGGAGCCCGATCTACATAGCCGATGAGGTATTCGAGGCCTCAGCGATAGAGTCCCCGTTTGCCGAAGAGGAAGCGTTTCAGGATTTCATCGAGTATGAGATGAACCTGTCGCAGTTCAAGGAAATCATCGGGTGAAGTTCAGCCGCGGATGATCTCGACCCCGCGGGGAAGGGCGAGGATTCCTTCCGCAGTGAGTCCTTGATCGAGGGTGATTCGCTCTACGCGAAGGCTGGTTGCGCGCTTCCCGTTCGCGAAGAAGACAATCTTTCTTACCAGGTAACTCTCTCGGTCGATCCAGATCATGCGTAGAAGCTCTCCGCTTCGCACGTGGGTAACCTCAAGGATGTACCCTCCCTGGATCGAGCCTCCCAGTGATCCTTCTTCAAACTCAGCAAAGCCGCGAAGAAATTGGTCTTCCTCCTGTGTATCCAAACAGATAGAAGACAAAGGATGAAGCAGACATCCGGAGATTGTCTCTGAGGGAACGATCGAGGTCTGAAACAGGTCCGCGCTGAACCCAGAGATGTCTTGGATGACACGCAAGCGCACCTTTCCCGCCCTCCAGTCCTTTTCCACTTGGGAGAGGTTCAAGCTCGCTAGCCCAACTGCAGCAAGCGGGAGGCCAATCCAGCGCTTGATCACGATCAGATTCTCTTGGGGGAGATAGTGAGAAAGAAGGTCGCGGTTGACGGTAAAGAGCTCATCTCGCATCGCGACCGGATCCAGATAGCGAACGCTCATTACCGGGTCTGGCCCGTTTAGAAGCCGGACAAGCATCCGGAAGATGCGGTCTTCTGCCTCAGCATCAACGACTTCCAAAACGATTTCCAAATCCTTGATGCGGGAAAAGGCGGTCTTCGACCGCCAGAGAAGCCCTTCTGGCTCTCTTGGATCGTGTTCGTTGAGCAGATACTGATCCACAGTGGCGACGACCAACATGAGACCAACAAAGACGCCAATACCAAACAAAACCAGGTTTTGATTGTTCATCTGGCCCGATTATAATTTTTTCAAGTTCGCCGTTCAATTGCTCAATTAACAAAAGGAGAACATGAATGGGTGGCCTTCTTAGCGGGCTTCGTTGTGTGCAGCAGGCAGCGGTTGAAGGGAAAACCGTGCTGGTCCGAGTGGATTACAACGTGCCGCTAAAAGATGGGGACGTCGCTGACGATGCCCGGATCAAAGCATCGTTTCCGACACTGATCGATCTCATCGACCGTGGGGCCAAGCTGGTTCTGTTGACCCACCTTGGCCGACCTGAGGGAAAAGCTGTTCCCGAGCTTCGCCTCGACCCAGTAGCAAAACGGCTGCAGGTCCTTTTGGATCGCTCGGTTCAGAAACTTGACGACTGTGTTAGTGAAGGGATCAAGAAAGCCATCGAGGCGGCAAAGCCCGGTGCCCTCCTTCTGCTGGAAAACCTTCGCTTTCATCCAGAGGAGACGGCAAATGACGCCAAGTTTGCGCGCAGTTTGGCCCACCTAGGGGACCTCTACGTCAATGATGCCTTTGCCACGCTTCACCGGACCCATGCCTCCACCCTGGGGATCACCGATTACCTCCCATCCTACGCGGGGATGCTCGTGCAAAAAGAGCTTGAGGCTCTCTCCCGCCTCATCCATGAGCCAAAGCGGCCGTACCTAGCGATCGTGGGGGGGAAGAAGGCAAAGAGCAAGTTAGGGGCGCTACGTGATCTTCTTGATCAGGTCGATGCCATTCTGATCGGCGGAGGCGTGGCGTTCACCTTTCTGCGTGCCAAGGGATACCTTGTCGGTAACTCCGTTGTTGATGAGTCAATCGTGGAGGAGATTGAAGGATTGATCCGGGCCGCTTATGAGAAGAACGTCCTGATCCTTCTGCCTCGCGATGTAGTGATTGCACAAGAAGCGAGCGAGACAGCGGAGGCAGTAACCTGCCGCAGCGAGAGAATTCCTGATGGTTGGATCGGTCTTGATATCGGTCCGGAGACAATCCGGAAGTTCCAAGAGCAGATCGATGCAGCGAAGACCATTGTCTGGACCGGCCCGATGGGTGCGTTCGAACTGGAGCCGTTCTCTCACGGCACACGAGCGATTGCCGAGGCACTCGTCAATGCTGATGCCTACTCTGTTATAGGGGGTGGAGAGACTGGTGAAGCAGTGGCAAAGACAGGATGGGCTGATAGAATGTCCTACATCTCCACCGGTGGTGGGGCTTGCCTCGCCTTGTTGCGCGGGAAGTCCCTTCCCGCCTTGGAGGCGTTGAGAGAGTGAGTTGCTGCCATTTTGCGACGACGCTATAATGACGCGACTGCGGGCATAGCTCAGAGGTAGAGCATCAGCTTCCCAAGCTGAGGGTCGCGGGTTCGAATCCCGTTGCCCGCTTTGGAGCAGTACTTTCGCCACTTATCCTTTGTCAAAGGCCACCAAACTCTCTCCATTCTGTTGCCTGACACTACAAAAGGAAGCCTCGTTCCTGCAAGTCCTTCATCGCGCTACTTTGTGTGATTTACATGTTCCCAATCCCAAAAGATACGATCATCTGGGCTATCTGATGTATCGACACCGATAGCCAACAAAGCCTCTCTTATCTGTATGCCCTGTGCACCCTACACACAAATTGGAAGTGCCCCCTCAGTTGTTAGAAATGAAGGATGGCCTCCGGCAGCTTTAGTAAGCTGATGAAAAAGGAAGCCACCAAATGAACGAAGACAAAGGTACCGTGTTGGCGCCAGGCTCGATGCGCCAGGTGGGCAAGGTGGTAAACAACCAACGGGGCAGCAGCAAGTCTCAGGTGTCCCCACTGTGGCGCAAAGTGGGTCGGGAGAAGTTCTCCGAACTGAGACACCGTTCTCTGGACGTGGACCCCCAAGGTGAGCCCCGGGATTGGTTGGCGCTGATGGTAGACGGTATTGAGCTGGCCGACGACCTGGTAGCGGTGGTGGCGGTAGGGATCACCACCGGCGGGCAGAAGGTGGTATTGGACTTCGAGTTGGGAGCCAGTGAGAACATGACTACAGTATCGGCCTTGGTGACCAGGCTGGTACAGCGTGGGTTTGCGTCAGGTGGGCAGCGGCCACTGGTGGTGGTGCTGGACGGCTCTGATGCGTTACGCAAGGCGGTGCTCAAGCAGTTCCCTGATGCACGCATTCAGCGTTGTCTGGTACACAAAGAGCGCAACCTGAAGCGGTATCTCTCTCGTCGGTACTGGCCCGAACTGAGCGATCATTTTGACCGGCTGCGCAAGGCTCAAGGGGCGGTAGCGGCCCTGGAGGTGGTGGAAGAGCTGGATGCGTTCCTTGAGCCCAAGAACCAAGCAGCGCTCAACAGCCTGCACGAGGCTGGGCTGGATCTACTTCGGGTACATCTGTTGGACACGCCTTCTACCCTGCTCAGGAGTTTGCTGAGCCCCAACATGGTAGAGAACATGATCCACAACTTCCGACGCAGCAGTGGTCGAGTGAACCGGTAGCGGTCAGAGACAGACCAAGCAGCACGGTGGCTGGCTACCGGGCTACTGTCAGCTGAGGAAGACTTTCGTCGTCTGCCCCACTACTGGGATCTACCCAAGCTGATGGTTCATCTGGCCATCAAGCGGGATGAGACGAACCTGGAGGCATTACGGGACAGACTGCCCGACTGACTTTCGGATGAGGTGCCATCAGAGGCAGATCGCGAGGACGAGGCAGCGCAGACAAGGTAGCGGTAGGATCGGAGAGGTGAATCATCTAGACTGTCGAGAGGCCAATTCTAACAATGGAGGGGATATCTGCAACGCTTGCCCCCGACCGCGGACTACCTTAACCACGCCTCGTACAGCTCCGGGCGGCGGTCAGGAATGAAAAGGCGTCTGGCGTGCGAGCGATCGACCAGAGTGAGGTCAAGGTCGCAACGGAGGATTTCTTCGATACCCTTACCGGCACGGGCGATGACCCGTCCTTCGGGGTCGCACACGAAGGACTCGCCAGCGAATTCCAGTTTGGCTTCATGACCAACGCGGTTGCAGAGCGCGGTGAAGAACCCATTCTGGAACGCCGCGACGCGCATCTCTGCCTCGTACAGGCCCTCGGGCCATTCGTCGACCGCGCCGGCTTGGGGAACGATCACGACCTGTGCTCCGGCGAGTGCCAACGCACGCATGACCTCGGGATAGTGCCGGTCGTAGCAGATCGCAACGCCAACCCTCCCAAACGCCGTGTCGTATACGGGAGCGCCGAGATCGCCGAGCGCGTAGTAGCCTTTCTCGTGGAAGCAGGGGTAGTCGGGCACGTGGACCATGCGCGTCTTTCCGAGAAGGCGTCCGTCGGCGTCGATGACCGGTGAGCAGTCGTACGTGCAGTCACCATCGCGCTCGAACAGATTGAGGACGACCCCTACACCGAGTTCGGCGGCCAACGCCGCGAAGGCCTCCGTTGTGGGTCCCGGAACCGTCTCGGCCAGTTTCGCCACATCGCCGGCTGCGGCTTCCTGAGGATAGAACGGCGTGAACGCAAGTTCGGCGTAGCAAACAAGCTGTGCCCCCTGCTTGACAGCCTCTCTCATTGCCTCGAGCCCTTTCTCGCGATTGACCGTTATGTCGTCCGTCGCGCGCTGCTGCACAAGAGCGATTCTCACGTTTGTTCCTTTCGGACGGCCGCCGGGGAGCGACTGCCGCGAAGCTCAACTCGGGCCGTGGCGTTTCACGATGTCATGTGAAGCTCCTTGTTGTTTGAGCGTCTTCAATCCTTCGTTGAATGGCGAAACCAGCCCCTGACACGCTGGTCGAAACGCCACGTGAAGCTCCCGGGTCAGGGTGAAGCCTTCGACCCTCTCGATCGCGCTGATACCCAATTTGCCCGCGAGAAAGGCGGCCACTCCCACGTCTATGACGGCAAGGTCGAAGCGCCTCTCCTTTAGCCCGAGCAGAAGATCCTCCTGGTCGTCAACCTCCGTTTTGATTGAGGGATCAAGCGCGTCTATGGCGGGATCGTAGCTGTACCCGGAGAGGACGCCCAGCGTATAGGACTGGAGTTGTTTGCGTAGATCAACCGTTTCGCTGAGCTGCATTGTCTGGTTGCTCAGGGCGAAAAAGGCCGTCTCCGCCGTTCTTAGAAGATCGGAGAAGACGTAGCGTTCTTCTCTTTCCGGGGTGCAGGTGATTTGAAAGATGCCGTCCGCACCTCCGGCATCCAACTGTTGGAGGCACTCCTCCCAGGGCAGCAGCCTGACTTGCACGTCGTACCCGACCGCCTGAAAGGCGGACGCGATGACGTCGTAATCGATCCCCTTTACGATGCCGTCTTCTTCGTACTGGTAAGGAGGATAGGGGTCGGCAACCAGCGTTACGTGTTTGTCATCCATCGGTCCCTCTGCTTACCGGGCAATGGGGCCAAGCTTTGTCTGACTGATCGGTAGAAAACATCGTCGATGCGGCGACTCAGTGTCCGCACGCCCTGGCCAGGTCTACCAAGTCGGGATGAACCACCTGCCCATTCTCAGTCACCGGCTTCCCGTCGCAGGTCACTGAAGTGTCCAGACAGACGCCGTCGATGTGCGAGGCCGCCACTCGGGGTTCGCCGCCAGAGTACATTGGTCCTTGATAGCCAAACCCCCATTCGGTGCAGCCCCACACCCGCTCATCTTCAGTAGTGGTGTAGCCGAGCTTGGCGTTGGGGTTGAAACCGTAGCACACATGCGCAGCGAGGTACATGCCGGGGTCGTTCAATTCTTCAAACCACCGCTTAATGATCTCGGCCTCTTTTCCGCCGCGGATCTCCTTGATTCTTCCCTTCTCCACCTCGTAGATCACCGGCTCTGAGACAATACCGATGTCCGCTTCCCCTCCTCCGGAGATCGCACCGTCGAAGGCAAGGGTCCCGTTGATCGTCTCCTCGTTGGGCGCCCAGCCGATCTGGCCGGTGAGGAAATGCCCGCCCGGCGTGTCGGCGAGAAGCTCGTTGGCAAAAGGTCTTTCTGGATCGTTCTCAAACGCAATGTCCGTTCCTGCCTTGTTTGTCATCGTCATTTTTCGGGCGTTCTTAGAGATTTCCACCACTTTCTCTTGGAAGGCGATCTGGGCGTCGATGTCCACCTCGCCGACACAGCGGATCAACTGCTCGGTGGACAGGCCGCCCAACATGAGGTTGCGGGTGCGTCCATTGGTCACCGCCCGTTGCCAAGGCGTGCCGTAGAGCAGCCACTGATTATTGAGCTCGATCCAAGCATCCGCTTCAGGACAAGCCGCCACGAGCGGTGCTGGAAGATAGGGATCGGTGGCCTGACCGTATCCCTTCGGCGTGGTGTGCCAGGCGACCATCACCTTGGCGCCCAGGGCCTCACCGGCCTTGGCCATTTCTTCGGCCACCCTGAAATCGCTGATCGAGTCGATAGTGATGAGCAGGTTCTCTCCCGCTTTTACACGCAAGATCTCCTTGACCGTTTTGTATGCCGCTTTGAACAGCTCCAGATCTGCAATGGTGGGCATGGTTCCTCCTTGGGCAAGATATCGCATTTGACCAGTTACTGTCCCTGTCTGCAAAGTCTAGAAGGTAGACCCTTGCAGTGCAATGTTCTGTGGGAGAGTCCGCAATACTTGTCAGATTTAGCGATCTCCCTGCGATACGATGACATTTCGCCGGCTAGTGTCACGTCTGGTTAATCTCTTGACAATGGATGCGGATCGTGCTACGGTGT
>CAZOUO010000021.1:0-24782 GCA_964582975.1 uncultured Thermotogae bacterium
CCCTTCGAGCCGATTCTCTACTTATGACTGGTCCATTTCTAGGGGTGCACGCCCCAACGTCGAAACGTTAGGAGAAATGGGCATATGGTTCAAGTACGTGCAACCACAGCACTTGAAATGTTCCGTGTACTTAGCGCAACCGTACCGAGAACCTTCGGACGAAAGTTCTAGATATGGTAAGAGACCTTTGGTGTGTCTGTAAGGACTTGAACCAAGCGCCCTGTAATTGCATCAGGAGGGCGATCTGAGGCTGAGCAGATCGCCTACCACGAAAAACCGACTCTGAAGGTCATTCCAAGAATACCTTTTCCCATTCCCAACTGGGTGAATAAAAGCACTGGTTTACAAAGCATAGAGGGTCAAATCTTGCAATGATGCACCACTCCCTATCGAATTCAGAATCTAGGAAGTCTCCTCTTCTTTGACTGTGAGCGTTGCCAAAGCGGTGCATAGAGATTACCGTTTAGTGAGTTCATTACGGCTCTGGATATGAGCCTTTGCCAAATGCTTGCACTGGAGGAGGAACGAAAGATGGCCGAGTGCACCGATCTGAAGGCGAATCTGGATCGCTGCAACTGCACGTGGTCGGGGTGTCCGCGAAAGGGGAGATGCTGCGAGTGTCTGCAGTATCACCTTTCGCTCGAAGAGCTTCCGGGGTGTTGCTTCCCGGATGAGGTGGAGCGGACCTACGATCGCTCGTTTGCTTGCTTCGCCAAGCTCCACGCCGGATGAAGAATCGCCAGGTCGCACGGATCCTCTATGAGATCGCTGAGCTGCTCGACCTTGAGGGTGTGCAGTTCAAACCGCGTGCTTACCGCCGCGCGGCGCAGGCGGTGGAATCGTACTCTGCTCCGATCGAGGAGCTCGCCGCGGAGGGGAAGCTCTCCGATCTGCCGGGTGTGGGCGAGGCGATCGCCAAGAAGATCGAAGAGATCGTTGCGACTGGCAAGCTGCAATACCACGAGGAGTTGAAGGCCAAGCTTCCGGTCGATCTGTTCGCCCTCACCCAGGTGGACGGGGTGGGGCCCAAGACAGCCAAGCTCCTGTACGAGGAGCTCGAGGTCCGCAGCCTCGATGATCTGGAAGCCGTGGCCGGCGAGGGCAAGATCCGCGACATCAAGGGCCTTGGCGAGAAGACGGAAGGCAAGATCCTGCGCGGCCTGGCCGAGGCACGCGGGGTGGAACGACGCGAGCTGCTCGGCTACGCCCTTCCCCTGGCGAGGAACCTCTGTGACCGCCTAATGGATACAGGGTTGTTCACTCGCCTTGAGCCGGCGGGCTCGCTTCGTCGCGGACGGGAGACGATCGGCGATCTGGACATTCTCGCGGTCTCCCAGCAACCGGAAGAAGCAGCGCAGGCTTTTGTGTCTTTGGACGACGTAGAAGAAATCCTCGCTCAGGGCTTGAAGAAATCCTCGGTGCGCCTTTTTGGCGGACTGCAGGTGGATCTGCGGATTGTGCCGAAAGGGTCGTTCGGTGCGGCGCTGCAGTACTTCACCGGTTCAAAGGCCCACAACATCCGCCTGCGCGAGCGGGCGGTGGCCCGCGGCTACAAGTTAAACGAGTACGGTCTGTTCGACAAAAAAAAGGAAAAGAGCTTAGCGGGGGAGACGGAGGAGGGGATCTACCAAGCGCTTGAACTTGCGCTCATCCCACCGGAGTTGCGCGAGGATCGGGGTGAGATCCAGGCTGCGGATCGAGGGGCGCTGCCCAAGCTGATAACGATGGAGGAGATCTGCTCCGATTTGCACGTTCATACAGACTGGTCGGACGGCAAGGCGAGCCTGGAGGAGATGGCCGAGGCCGCGCAGGCGCGAGGGCTTTCCGCCATCGCGATCACCGACCATTACCGCTTCTCGCAGGTGATCGGGGGGTTGTCGGCCGACGACCTGCGCCGCCAGATCGAAAAGATCGCCCGGATGAACGAAAGACTCAAAGGGATTCGCCTGCTCACCGGCGTGGAGGCGAACATCGCCCGCGACGGATCGATCGATGTACCAAAGAAGCTCCTCAACAAGCTTGACGTCGTCATCGTCGCGGTGCACTCCCACTTTCGCCTCTCACGAGAAGAGATGACCAAGAGGTTAATTCGAGCGGTGGAGGCGGAGAGCGTTGCTGTGCTCGCCCATCCCACCGGTCGCAAGATCGGCGAGCGGCCGGCGTACGAAGCAGACTGGGCGGCGGTCTTCGAACGCGCGGCCAAGGCACAAACAGCCTTGGAGATCAACGCCAATCCGATTCGTCTTGACCTGTCTGCCGAGCACGTCCGCCAGGCGATCGATACCGGCGCCAAATTGACCGTCGGCACCGACGCGCACGTGCCGGAGCATTACGATTTTCTCGAATTCGGCGTGCTCACCGCGCGGCGCGGCTGGGCACAAGGAAAGGTTGTCCTCAATACGTTGCCGGTTAAGGAATTGCTTAAAGAGTTGGCCTGACCTTATCTCCTTCTTAGTTCTTCGACGATTTGTCTTGCTTTCTCAGCGAGCATGAACAGCTCACCGGAGCAGGCGATCATCCGAAATCCGCGCTCGATCAATCGCTTTCCGGCATCAGCATCCGCGGCGAACGCTCCGGGGGCGACTCTGTACGCCGCACAGCGGTCCAAGATGAGATCGATTGCCGCTTCGAATTCCGTGGTGTTCTGGTTTCCCGGCTTGCCCAGGCTGACGGAGAGGTCGAGTGGGCCGACGAAGGCAACGTCGAGCTTGCCGGCGCCCAAGATGGCATCGATGTTCGTCAGCGCCTCCTTTGTCTCGATCTGACCGACGAGCAGGATCTCCTCGTTCGCCTTTTGCAGGTAGCTTTCCGCATCCGGAAGGCGATAGTTGGTGTGTGCGGTCCCGAGGCACGTTCCTCGCTCTCCCTGCGGGGGGTATTTTGACAAAGCGTAGAGCCTTTCCACGTCTGCCTGATTGCGGATCATCGGCGCCACGATCCCGCCTGCTCCCAGTTCCAGAGGCCGAAGCACAGTCGTGCGCGTGATCTCGGGGACGCGAACCAGGGGCGCGATATCGGACATCCTGGCTGCTCCGACAAGCGTTGCTACGCTTTCGATCGAATAGGCGCCGTGTTCCGCGTCGATGACGAGATAATCAAATCCGGCATCGGCAAGGATTCTTGGAATGCTTGGCTTTGAGAGTTCAAAAAGAAACGTACCGGTGGCGATCTGACCATCGATGAGCGTCTGTCTCAGGTTCTTGGCCATGATTTGTCACTTCCTTCCACGTGCAGGCCTTTGCCACTCAACGCTTGCTTGAGATGTTGTGTGTCATGCCGAAAGCTGCGGCTCCACGATCGTCTTTTCCGTGGTCGTGAAGCAATTTTTCCCGATATGAAGAAGCGGCTGTGCTCGATTTAGAGCGCGCAGGCCTCCCTCCTCCAGTGACTCAACGGGGGCGTATGCCTCCAAGACTTCGCCGATCACCAAGCGATGGTCGCCTGTTTCGGTGTCCTCTACCATACGGCATTCGAGAAACCCCAGGCACTCTTCGATGATCGGTGGTTGCACTCGTCTTGCCCTGCCAGCGGTCAGCTCTGTGGCGGCAAACTTGTCGAACTCTCGGCCGGATCTCCGGCCGCACACCAGCGCCTGCTCCGCCAGTTCGTACGGCGCCACGTTTATCACAAACTCACCGGTCTCGCGGATGAGTCCGTAGGAGTACCGCGTCGGTCGAATGCTCATTCCGACAAGCGGAGGTTCGACGCTCAACGGAATTACCCAGGCCATCGTGACGATGTTCGGTTTTCCTCCCTTGTCACAGCAAGTGACAAGTGTGGTGCTGTAGGGATGAAGCAGGTAGTGAAAGTGCGGCGCGGACTTAAACTCCTTCATTGCTCCTCCTTCGAACGATTCTTGCTCTTGCGAGAGGGGACAAGGGAAACTCACCTCTTGGCAACACAGGTATTCTCTATCAGCTCTCATCGGAGAGTAGCACAAACGCTTGATGGCGGTCCAGTCGCCCCAAATGCTCGATTTCTGATAGGGGTTCGACGGATTGGGGAGATTTGCAGTACGATTGCTTGCTGTCCGAAGGTTCGTTCCGAAAGAAGGTGACGCAAAAAGTGATGCTCCTTGTTGGCGATGTTGGCGCAACGAAGACCGATTTGGCGATTGTCTCACCCAAGGATGGACCACGCGATCCCCTGGCTGAGTTCACTTTCTCAAGTGGCCAATACGAAAACCTCGAAGCGATCATAGAAAATTTCCTCGCGCAGACTGCCTTGCGGGTGGACAAAGCCAGCATCGGGCTCGCCGCTCCTGTGGTCGGTGACCGTGCCAAGTTCACCAATCTGCCGTGGGTCGTTAGTGCAAAGAAGCTGCAAGAGACGTTTGGGCTTTCGGCTGTCTGGCTGTTGAATGACTTGGAAGCCATTGCCAATGGCATCCTCTATCTGGAAGCCGACGAGGTGCACCAACTAAATCAGGGAAAACGAGAGGAGGGCGGTGCGATTGCTGTGCTTGCACCGGGAACTGGCCTGGGGGAGGGATTTTTGACGTGGGACGGACGGCGCTATCGTGCTCACGCTTCGGAGGGGAGCCACGTTGACTTTGCTCCGGCCGATCCGTTGCAGCTTCGTTTGCTGCAAACGCTGTGGGAGCGGTATGAGCATGTCAGCGTAGAACGGATCTGTTCAGGCATGGGCCTACCCAACCTCTATGCAGCCCTCAAGGCGGAAGGCGTTGCCGAGGAATCGGCCTGGGTGGCGGATCAGTTGGCCGCGGCTTCGGATCCTACACCGATCATCGTCGACGCCGCGCTCGACGCCGAGCCCCCGTGTCCCTTGTGTCAGAAGACGCTCGAGCTATTCGTCACCATCCTCGGTGCGGAGGCCGGCAACTTGGCCCTCAAGGTCCTTGCGACCGGCGGCGTCTATCTTGCCGGTGGCATCCCACCGCGCATCCTACCGGTGCTCAGGAAGGAAGCTTTCACGGACGCGTTCCGACGCAAGGGCCGCTACGCGGATTTGCTTTCCCGGATACCGGTACACGTGGTGCTCAATTCCAAGGTCGCACTTCTGGGCGCAGCGTGCTACGGACTGGGATCGGAGCGGTAAGTAGGATGACTTTTTCGGACCGAAATGCGTGTTCATGTACCGGCAGTGACTGCAGAGCAGATGCGAGAGGTCGACCACGTTGCGGTGGGGGAATTCGGCCTTGACATCCTGCAGATGATGGAGAACGCCGGTCGAAGTCTGTCCGAGAACGTGCTTGCTATACCCGGTGGTGTGCGCGGTGAGGTCGCTCTCCTTGATTCGCACATTGACCTGGGAGGGGACAGGAAAGACACTTTTGACGAGTCAAAGACGGTCAAATAGGTAAGGAGGAACGAGGAGTAAAGCATGGAACGCACGGCTGATATTACGGTTTACGGAGCGCATTGGTGCCCAGACTGTCGTCGCAGTAAACAGTTCTTGGGTGAACATCAAATTCCCTACAACTGGGTGGACATCGAGCAGGACAAAGCCGGCGAGCGGTACGTTATCGAGAAGAACAACGGCAAGCGGCCCATTCCGACGATCGCGTTTTCCGACGGCTCGGTTTTGGTGAATCCATCAGACGCAGAGCTAGCAGAGAAGCTGGGGTTGAAAACCGTCGCCGAGCGTAGCCACTACGATCTCATCGTCCTTGGCGGCGGGCCGGCCGGCTTGACCGCTGCGCTGTACGCCGCTCGTGAGGGGATCGACACCTTGATCATCGAAAAGGCGGCGTTCGGCGGTCAGGCGGCGGCGACTCAATGGCTGGACAACGTGCCCGGCTTTGCCGAAGGGGTAGAAGGAACGACGTTTGGCGATCAATTGCGCCTGCAGGCCAACCGCTTTGGAGCGGAGATGCTGCAGGCCCAGGAAGTTGTAAACATCCGTAGTCGCTACAACTACTACTGTGTCGACGTGGCCGAAGACGAAAACAGTGAGTACAGCGCTCGTGCTTTGCTGTTGGCGACGGGGAGCCGCTACCGGCGGTTGGGTGCCCCGGGTGAAGACAGCTACATCGGCGCGGGAGTGCACTTCTGCGCGACCTGTGATGGCCCGTTTTACAAAGGAAAGTCCGTGGCCGTCATCGGCGGCGGCAACAGCGCCGCCGAAGAGAGCCTGTTCCTGCTCAGGTTCGTAGAGCACGTAACGCTGTTGGTTCGAGGCGACGCTCTGAAAGCAAGCCAAGTCCTCCAAGACAAGGTGACGGTCCATCCCAACCTAGATATCCGCTTTCACACCGAAGCGATCCGATTCCACGGCTCAGAGGGCAAGCTCACATCGGTGACGATCAAGAATAACCAGACCGATGTCATCGAAGAAATAGAGTCTGCGGGGGTGTTTGTCTTCATCGGCCAAATTCCCAATACCGACTTTCTAGAGGAATCCGAGGTTCGGACCGATCCTTGGGGATTTGTGGTGACCGGTCACGATCTGGTTCGCGATCGCCCGCCCCCGCCCGGTTTCAAGACGCGCGGGCCTGCCTTTTTGGAGACCAGCGTTCCCGGCATCTTTGCTGCCGGAGACGTCCGTGCTGGCAGTACAAAGCAGGTCGCTTCCGCGGCCGGTGAAGGGGCGAGTGCCGCCCTGCTCATTCGCCAATACCTCAAGACTGTGTAAGGAGAAGCAACATGACTGACCAAACCACTTTTGAGCAGCAGTGCATCAACACGATCCGTTTCTTGGCCGCCGATGCAATTCAGAAAGCCACTTCCGGTCATCCGGGTCTGCCGATGGGCGCGGCGCCGATGGCCTATGCGTTGTGGACGAGGCATCTGAAGCACGATCCGGCCAATCCGAAGTGGCCGGACCGGGACCGCTTTGTCCTGTCCGCCGGCCACGGCTCGATGCTGCTCTACGCGCTGCTGCATCTCACCGGCTACGACTTGCCCTTAGATGAGCTCATGCAATTCCGCCAGTGGGAAAGCAAGACACCCGGCCATCCGGAAAGCCACATCGCTCCTGGGGTGGAGGTGACCACCGGGCCTCTGGGACAAGGGCTCTCCCACGCCGTTGGGATGGCCATTGCTGAAGCGCATCTTGCTGCGTGCTACAACCGTCCCGGCCACACGATCGTCGACCACTTCACCTACGTGATCGCAAGCGACGGCGACATGATGGAGGGTGTGGCAAACGAAGCCTGCTCCCTGGCCGGTCATCTGAAACTCGGTAAATTGATCGTCCTCTACGACGACAACCAGATCTCGCTTGCCGGGTCGACGCAGCTGGCGTTCACCGAGGACGTGGAGAAGCTCTTTGGCGCGCGGGGCTGGCACGTGCAGCGCGTTGCCGACGGAAACGACGTGGCGGCCATTGATGCGGCCATAGAGGTAGCCAAGGCCGAGACTGAGCAATCATCGCTGATCTGTGTGCGGACGGTCATCGGCTACGGCGCGCCCAATAAACAAGGCACGTTCAAGGTGCACGGGGCGCCGCTCGGTGCGGAGGAGCTTGCTGCGGCGAAGAAGAGCCTCGGTTGGCCCACGGATGTGGGGTTTCTTGTTCCCGAGGACGTAGCCGCACATTTCCGCGAGGCTGTGACGCGGGGTCGCCAATGGGAAGCGCAGTGGCAGGAACGGTTCGATCGGTTCGCAGCAAAGTATCCTGATCTAGCCTCCGAATTCGCTCGTCGGATGAAAGGAATCTTGCCGGAAGGCTGGGATCGGAATTTGCCAGCGTTTGATGCGGATCCGAAAGGCATCGCGACGCGCAAGGCGTCCGAGACAGTGATGCAGCCGCTCGCTGTAGCTATCCCGGAATTGATGGGCGGCTCGGCCGACCTCAATCCTTCCACCTATACCTGGTTGAAAGGTTTTGGCGATTTTCAATCGCCGACGACGTCCTCCGAAGGTGTGCAGGGGGCGGTGGGGGGTGAGTGGAGCTACGGCGGTCGCAACCTTCATTTCGGGGTTCGCGAACACGCAATGGGGGCCATTATTGGAGGAATGGCTTGCCACGGCGGGTTCATTCCGTACACCGCGACATTTTTGGTCTTTTCGGACTACATGCGGCCACCGATGCGTCTTGCGGCGTTGAGCAATGATCAGGCCGTCTACGTGTTCACCCACGACAGCATCGGGCTGGGGGAAGACGGCCCGACCCATCAGTCGGTCGAACAGCTGATGGGTTTGCGTTCGGTACCCAATCTGACCGTCATTCGGCCGGCCGACGCCAACGAAGTGACCGAAGCGTGGAAGGCGGCGATACGGAACGATAATGGTCCCACAGCGCTGGTGTTCAGCCGGCAGGCGCTGCCTGTGCTCGATCGGGAGCAGTATGCGTCGGCTGAGGGCCTGCACCGAGGAGGCTACGTCCTGTGGCAATCAACCGACGAGGTACCCGATCTCATCCTGATCGGTACCGGCTCGGAGGTGCACATCGTCCTGGAGACGGGAGAGAAGCTGGCCGATGAGGGGATCAAAGTGCGGGTGGTCTCGCTTCCCAGTTGGGAGCTGTTCGACCGCCAGCCGGATGACTACCGGGAGAGCGTGCTCCCCTCGACGGTGCGGGCGCGCGTGGCAGTGGAAGCCGGAATCAAACAGGGCTGGGAGCACTACGTGGGATTGGAAGGAGCCGTAGTAGGACTGAACAGCTTTGGTGCCAGCGCTCCGGGCGGCGTGCTCTACGAGAAATTCGGAATCACGGTGGATAGTGTGACCGCAGAAGCAAGGAGACTGTTAAAACAAAGCTCTCTTTAGGCTTCTTTGGGAGAGTTTGAAGTAACGTGCGGTCTGGACGGAGTGCACAGGACCGTTGTTCGACTGTTCGCAGAAGATGTGGTGGTAGGTGAGAAATGACTGCTGAACTCTCACGACTCAAACAGCAGGCCGCCGAGGCGGCGGTCGAATTCGTGGAGTCAGGGATGGTTGTTGGCCTGGGCCACGGCAGTACCGCAGCCTTTGCCGTCTACCGCATTGCCGAGTTGCACCGCGATGGCCGATTGCGAGACATCCTCGGCGTAGCGTGTTCGTGCCAAGTCGAAGACGAGGCGAAGCGCCTGGGCATCCCGCTGACCACGCTGGACGAGCAGCCCACTGTTGACCTGACGATCGACGGCGCCGACGAGGTGGATGCTGACTTGAACCTGATCAAGGGCGGCGGCGGGGCGATGTTGCGGGAAAAGATCGTCGCCCAGGCCAGCCGGCGGGAGATCATTGTGGTGGACGAATCCAAGCTCTCACGCGCTCTGGGTACGCACAGCGTAGTACCGGTGGAGGTGGTGCCGTTCGGCTTAAAGGTGCAAGTCGCCTACCTGAAATCGCTGGGAGCGCGCCCGATCTTGCGCCAAAAAGGCGATGGAACCCCATTCAAGACCGACCAGGGTAACTTGATCCTGGATTGCCGCTTCGATCCAATCCAAGACCCAACGCAATTGGCAGCTCGGTTGAACGAACGTGCTGGCATCGTGGAACACGGGCTGTTCCTTGGATTGGCGACGGATGTGATCGTTGCTGGTAGTAAAGGAATTCGCCACTTCGTGAAAGGGAGAACGCAATGATCGTAATCGAAGCTTCGATTCTGTCGGCCGATTACGCCCGTCTTGGTGAGCAGGCCCGCGAGGCCGAAGCCGCCGGGGTGGACGCCATCCAGGTGGACGTGATGGACGGTCGCTTCGTGCCTGACATCACCTTTGGACCGGGTGTGGTACGGGGGTTGCGTCCGCTGGTGAGCGTGCCTTTGGACGTGCATCTGATGACCGTCGAGCCGGAAAAGCATTTGGCGGCATTTGCTGAGGCTGGGGCAGACCGCCTGATCGTGCACCAGGAGGCCTGTCCGCACCTTCGTGGTGTGCTGCATGGCATTCGTGAACTGAAAGCTGAGGCGGGGGTCTCGATCAACCCTGACACACCGGTGAGCGTCCTGGAGGAGGTGCTGGCGTTGGTTGACCTAATCCAGATCATGACCGTCAATCCGGGGTGGGGCGGGCAACCGTTCATCCACAGCCAACTGGACAAGATTCGTCAACTGAAAAACATGCTGGACGAAAGGAAGTGGAACATTCCTATCGCCGTGGACGGTGGAATCGACCCGACCACCGCCCCGCTGGTGGTGAGCGCAGGAGCGACGGTGCTGATTGCCGGATCGAGCCTCTACAACGACACCGCAACGGTGGCCGAGAACGTGGCCGCCTTGCGCGCAAGCATAGTGTGAAAAGCGAAGCATCTTCGCATACAGGCCGTGGAGTTTCACTCCTACTCTTTACAACGTGATCTCCACACTCTCACCTTCTATGTCCAATCTTGTCTTTGATGACCGCGCACATTAGCGTATGACGCATGATCGATGAAGAACTTCTTTCGAAAGCAGAAGCTTGCTTCCAGCGGGACGGACGGTTAGTCCATCTGCCGGCGGGAAAGTCCGTTGTGTTCGTTGGCGATACCCACGGGGATCGGGACGCGAGCGAGCGAGTTTTCTCTCAGTATCTCTCGTCTGATAACGTGATTGTTTTTCTCGGAGATTACGTGGACCGGGGTCCGGATTCGGCGGGAAATCTCGAGCTTCTCCTTCGGACGAAGCTTGCGCACCCAGACCAGATGTTTTTGCTCATGGGAAACCATGAAGGCTGGGCAGTGACGTCTTTCTCCCCGGCGGACTTCTGGCAGCGCTTGGCCCCGCAGGAGGAGCGTGCTGTTGCGGAAGCTCTCTCTTTCCTTCCCTTTGCCGCAACGCATCCCCGTGGCGTGCTCGCCCTACACGGGGCGTTGCCTGACGTAGGCACCATCGAGGAGATTGAAGCTATCCAACTAGGTTCGTCCAATTGGCGCAGGATAACCTGGGGCGACTGGGCCGATCGTCCCGGACAGGTGATCGATCCGGGAGCATTCGGCCGTCCCACCTTCGGCCGGGACGCCTTCGAGACGATCGCCAATAGACTTGGTCTCAAGGCCTTGGTTCGTTCGCATCAGCCGTTTTCTCCCGTATTGCTGTTCGGAGATCGCTGTCTGACGATCTTCACCTCCAATGCCTATGGTGGCACCGATAGGCAGGTGGCTATTCTACGCCCGGGGAAATCCCTGCAATGCGCTCGTGACCTTGAGCTTGTTGGCCTATAACGACCGCTGTGGTAAATGCGGTTAGGAAGGGGACTAGAAAGGTGCTTTGGTATTGACGGGCCCAGATGGAGTGAGTAGAATGGTTCGTAATTAATGCCAGAGTGGCGGAACTGGCAGACGCGCGGGACTCAAAATCCCGTGACCCTCGAGGTCGTGTGGGTTCGACCCCCACCTCTGGCACTAACCGAACGCTCTACGGTTTACCGTTCTCGTTTTTGTACGACGGGTTCTTCTGGTTGTCCCCATCGACGTTGCGGGGGCTCTTCGCGGGCCTTGCGGCTACGCCGCAGGAAGGTCGGGATGTCAAAGTCGTCCTCGCCGAGGCGGCTTTCTTTCTCCAGCTTGGCGAGCATGGTCTCAGTGCTTAGCGGAACGCCCTCTTCGTCACCGCTGTAGGAGACCGAAAAGCCCGTGGCAATGACCGTCAGGCGAACTTTCTCCGTTCCGTCGCGGATCGCTGTGCCAAAGATGATGTCGGCCTTATCAGAGACGGCCTCTCGAATGAGGGACGCGGCTTCGGTGACTTCCTCCAGGGTGAGGTCTGACCCGCCGGTGATATTCATGATCACCTTGCGAGCCCCTCTGATCGCGCCGTCAAGCAGCGGTGAGGAGATCGCTCTGCGTGCCGCCTCCTTTGTCTTTCCTTCTCCCTCTCCCTCGCCGATTCCCATCATCGCCGTACCGGCATTGCGCATCACGCTCTCAATGTCGGCGAAGTCGAGGTTGATCATCCCTGGAACAGTGATCAGATCGGAGATCCCTTCCACTCCCTGCCGCAAAATCTCATCGGCCATCTCGAATGCCTTAGTGATCGGAGTGTCCGTCGGAACGACCTTGAGGAGCTTGTCGTTGGAGATCGTGATCAGCGCGTCGACTGCTTGGGAAAGGCGCGCAATTCCTGCCTCTGCCTTCTCGGCACGGGCCAGGCCCTCGAACGAAAACGGTCGAGTGACAATGCCTGTTGTCAGTACCCCTGCCTCCTTGGCCACAGAAGCGATGATCGGCGAGGCGCCGGTCCCGGTGCCACCGCCCATTCCGCAGGTGATGAACGCCATGTCTATCCCGTCGAGGAGATCCATGACTGCCTCACGACTCTCCTCAGCGGCGAGCTTCCCAATCTCCGGGTTTCCTCCAGCTCCCAGTCCACCCGTCAGCTTGCGACCGATCTGAAGCGTACGGTGCGCCTGGACGACCTCAAGAACCTGGGCGTCCGTGTTGACAGCGACCAGTTCCACACCATTAACGCGGGTGTTAAACATCCGGTCGACTGCATTTCCCCCGCCCCCACCAATCCCGATGACCATTAACCGTGCAGGTGGTGAAGGATTCATCTCTTCTACCATTCTGTTACCCCCGGAAGAATCGGTTGAGCCAGGTGAAGAGCTTGCTGATCAACGAGCTTCTCTTCCGTGCATACTCCGGCCTCTTAAAGTCCTTCGTCTCTACCGCGTAACGTAACAGTCCGATCGACGTGGCATAGATTGGGGACTCAACGATGTCTCGTAACCCGTGGATTCCCTGTGGAATCCTTCCTCGGCGGACAGGAACATCGTACCGCTGGTTGGCGAACTCCGCGATGCCCTGAAGCAGCGATGTCCCACCGGTGAGGACCAACCCCGCTGGGACCAGATCGCGATAGCCGGCGTCCTCGACTTCCTGCATCCCAAGGTCAAGGAGCTCCTCGACCCGTGGTTCAATAATCTTGGCCAGCTTTTTCCGCGACACGGTTTTCTTCTCGTCGCCGCCGATCGTCGCCACCTCGATCTTTTCATCCTCGGCGACACCCTCAACTAGCGCTGTACCCGCTTGCTTCTTGATCAGTTCCGCTTCCTCAATCGGGGTCTGGAGCCCGACGGTGATATCGTTGGTGATGTGCTCTCCAGCGATTGGGATCACCTTGGAGAACCAGATGTCTCCCCCGCGGAATACGCTGATATCCGTGGTGCCACCGCCCACATCCATCAGGACAACACCGAGTTCCTTCTCCGCCGAGGAGAGGACCGCCATTGACGAGGCAAGCGGCTCGAGAACGATCTGCTCAATTCCGATGTCCAGACTCTCTACACAGCGTACCAAATTGTGTACCGCGGTGATCGCACCGGTCACGATGTGCACATCGACCTCGAGTCGTGTCCCTGTCATCCCCACGGCGTCGGTGATCCCGTCCTGGCCGTCGACGATGTACTGCCGTGGGATCACATGGATCATTTCGCTTTCGGGGGGGAGTTGGATTGCTTGAGCCGTCTCCACTACACGGCGAACATCATCTTGGGTGATGATTCGGTCCGGGCGGTTTATGGGTACGGTCCCACTGTTGTTGATCGATGTGATGTGCTTGCCAGCAATGCCGACGTAAACCGAATTGATCTTCACGTCGGCCATGTTCTCCGCCTCCTCGACCGCCTTGCGGATCGAGGAAATGGTGCGACCGATGTCGACGACCACACCCTTCTCTAGGCCGTGGGACTCCGCTTTGCCGAGGCCAATGATCTCGATCGTTCCATCGATCACGTTCCCCACCAAAGCGACAACCTTGGTGGTCCCCACGTCCAGGCCGACCACCACTCTCTCTTTTCTCATCATTTCACCACCTTACGGGGTACCAGGGTTGCCTCACCCCCAAATCGAAGATCAATTGAACGATAATCTGCTAGATTGAGTGTTCCCAAGAGCGCTGCCAATGCATCAATCCGGGCTTCAATTCCGTCAACTGGACCGAGAACGACTTCAAGTCCGTCTTGCGTATACAACATGACAGCTGAAGGATCGGAGAAATCAGCAAGCAGGAAGGTGTCTGCATTTAGCCCTCTCTGGTGGAAACGCTCAAGCGCCACAATCACTCCTGGGTTTGCCAGTCGCGCCCCTGGAGCAGCGCCAGTGAGATGAGCACCACGAATCGAAAGGATCGGAGAAGTGACCTCGCTTACCCGTTGTACGATCACCCCTTCCTCGGCAACGACCAGCAGGCTGTTCTCACCTTCGGGATCGGACATCGCCGCGATCGGCGCACGTTCTCGAATGTTGATCTCGGCCGTATGTGGAAAGACGCGACGGATGGACACTTGTTTGGCCCAGGGGAGCTCGGAGATCACCTTCAATGCATGACGAACCGGCATCCGCAGGAGATTGCTCCCCACACGAAAGCCGGATGCAGCAACGATCTCCTCCCTCGAGAGACGGTAATTCCCTTTCACCACGATCTCACGAAGATCAAAGAAACCCAACCAGGGTGCGTACAGAACAACAACGGCAGCAGCGATAAGAACCCCCCCTATCACAACAGCCCGGTAGACAACCGATCTTTTCAGTTCCCCCTCTCTTACCCGCCGATAACCTCTATCTCCAGATCAAGCAAAACGCGGAAACTTTTATACACCTTTTGACGCACAATGTCAATTAATTTGCGGATCTCAGCGCTGGTAGCTCCACCGAGGTTGAGGATGAAATTGGCATGTTTTTCTGATACCTTGGCCATTCCGACTTGTAATCCTTTGAGTCTGGCCTCATCGATCAGTTGACCGGCTGAAACGCCAGATGGGTTCTTGAATACGCAGCCAGCACTTCGAGCCGATACCGGTTGCCTCGCCAATCTCTGTGCTAGCATCTCCTCTCGATCATACGATTCTCCATCCAGTCGCAACTGCGCCCAAAGAACAGGCAAACCCTGTCCCAGGATTGCGCTTTGCCGGTACCCAAACTGGCAATCTTCTTGTTGCAGGATTCTCATGCCTCCCGCGTTGTCGACAATTGCGACTTCCGTTACGAGATCGCCGATCGATTGGCCGTGGATGCCGGCATTCATCGCGATCGCTCCTCCCAAGGAGCCTGGAATCCCTGCTAGGAAGTTGAGCGAACTCACTCCGACGCGGTTCACGGCGTCTAGAATAGACACAAGACGTTCTCCGGCGAATACGCGTACGGAATTCTCCTCAAGGAAGACGCCGCAAAGCCTTTCCGTGGAGAACACCACTCCGGGATAGCCGCGATCCGAAAAAAGCAGGTTCGAACCGGCTCCGAATAACAGGTATGGCCTATTGTACCGCCGACAAAGGCCAATTGACTCCGTCAATTCCTGTGGGCTTTCCGGTAAGCAATAACAAGCCGCCTGCCCACCCACGCCAATGGTGGTATGTGTAGCCAGAGTCTCCCCAAATTTGACTGTGCCTCCCCAGGATTGAAGTTGCTCGGTGAAGGTCGTCCGGTCTAGACCGCGCAGAAGTGACCCTCTTTCAGGAAGCATGACAGCTCCTCGGTTACCGTCCAGATATCCCCAGCACCGAAGCTGATGATGAAGTCCCCCGCCTCGATGTAGCTTTTAAGGAAAGTAATAACTTCTTCCTTGCTTTTAATGAAACATAGATCAACATTTGTGGAGTGCGCGATTGCTTCCACGATTTTCTGCGAAGAAACCCCAGGGATTGGCTGTTCCATGGCTGGGTAAATCGAGGTCACAATAACCGTATTTGCCTCGCGGAATGCCTTACCGAACTCGTCCCCAATGGCCAATGTGCGGGTGTACCGGTGAGGTTGAAAGATCGCCACGATTCGCCTACCGTTCCACCCGTCACGAATCGCCTTCAGGGTCGCCTCGATCTCCTCGGGGAGATGGGCATAATCGTCGACAACCGTCACACCGTTTTCCTCCAGCAATTGAAACCGTCGATGGGGTAGACGGAAGCCAGCCAAAGCGTTCGCGGCCTCGGTAAGGTTGACCCCCACAAGCGACGCAGTACCGAGGGCGCATAAGGCATTGCGCACGTTGTGATCTCCAGGAGCAGGAAGAAAGACTGGGCAGATTCGTTCTCCACGATACACAAGGTCAAATCGGGTATGGAAGCGGTGATGGCTAATGCCTCGGGCCTGCAATTGCGCATCTTGGTACAGCCCGGCAGTGAGCGCGTCAGGAAACCGCCTGGCCAACTCGCGGATGTTCGCGTCATCGACCACCAATACGGCTTTCTCGGATTGACTAACGTATTGGGAGAAACTCTCCTTTATAGCGGACAGAGTGCGGTAGGTGTTCAAGTGATCGCGGCCGATGTTGTTCACCACGCCGATCGCCGGATGAAGAGTGAGGAACAGTCCGTCACTTTCATCCACTTCGGTCACAAAGGAGTCACCCTGGCCGAGGCGTGAGTTTCCTCCAAGACCCGGGCAGTGGGCCCCGATGAGGTAGCTCGGATCCTTCCCGGCTTTGCTCAAGATCGTTGCAACCATAGCAGTCGTGGTCGTCTTTCCGTGTGTTCCAGCAATCCCGATACTGTGGTAGTCACGAAGTACTGATGCTAGGGCATGCAGACGCCGCACGACCGGGACCTCCCGTTTTCGTGCCGCTTTGACCTCCACGTTCTCCTCTCCGATTGCTGAGGAGACGATTACGCCGTCAATCTCCGAGTCAAGGAGACAAGGATCATGACCCATATGGATGTGTGCTCCGGCCTGTCTCAGTCGGAGAATTTCCTTGTTTTCTTGTAGATCAGAACCCGTGACTCGGACCCCCCCGGCTAGCATCACTGCGGCGAGCCCGCTCATCCCTGCACCGCCAATCCCGACAAAGTGATATCGTTTTCCCGCACTGATCACACTCGTGCCTCCCTCGTCAATGTGTTGATCTCACCAAGAATCGACGCCGTCGCTTGGCGCCGGGCAAGACGCATCGAATTCTTCCCCATTCGGGACAGCCGCTCTTCATCCATCACAATCTCCTGGATGATTGTTGCCAAACTCTGTTTTTCGAAATCCTTCTCCTTCATGAGGAAGCAAGCCTCTTCCTCCTCCAGGATCCGTGCGTTCTCCCATTGGTGTCCGTTGGCCGCACCTTCCCACGGGATCAGCAAAGCTGCTTTTCCGCAGGCAGTGATCTCGGCCAAGGAACTCGCCCCGGCCCGGGAGATAATGAGGTCAGCCAGGGCAAACGCTTCGCCCATCCGGTCAATGTAGGAACGAACGGCTACGTTCGTCACGCCTGCCCGGAGGAGCTCGTTCTTGATGGCGTGCTCGTTCCCAGTGTTACCCGTAATGAGGAGGAACTGGATCGCTTCGCTTTTGGCGATAACTGCCTTTGCGCGCAGGACTGCACCGGTCAGCACCTTGGAGCCGTGCGAGCCACCGAAGATAAGCACCGTTCGACGCCCAGGCTCCAAGTCGAACTTTCGATAGAGCGATTCGCTCCGTTTGGCGCGATAAAACTCCTCGCGGATTGGATTCCCGGTCACAATTACTCGCCTGGCTCTTTTGAAGTACCGCTTCGATTGGGGATAGGAGATAAGAACCTTATTTACTAACGGGGCCAGCAGTCGGTTGGCCAGGCCAGGCGCGACGTTCTGCTCGTGGATGAGGGTTCGCAGGGGGAATACTCGACCCATTAGAGCCCCAAGCAGGAGCGCCGGGAAAGAAGCATAGCCGCCCATTCCAATGACAACGTGCGGACGGAAACGCATCAGCACGAGGAATATCTCTATCAGCGCAAAGGCCAGGCAACCGAGGGCGACTAGGTTCTGCAACGGTCGGCGGCGTGCAAGCCCCCGGGCATGGATCTGGAAGAAACGAATCGGTAGATAAGCAGGGAGGATCCGCGCTTCGATGCCCCTGCGGGTTCCAACATAGGCGAGCTTTGCGTCGGGTTCGCGCCGCAAAAACTCTTCTATGACAGCGATGGCGGGGTAGACGTGCCCACCGGAGCCGCCGCCAGCTATCAGAAACCGCATTTCTGTCTCCCTTGCCTTGAGATGTTGAGTAGGACACCGACCATGGCTAGCGTCACTAGGAGGGAAGAGCCTCCGTTGCTGATGAAGGGGAGCGTCAATCCAGTTACAGGAAGCATCCCGAGCGCGACTCCAAGGTTGAGCAGCGCCTGAAAGGAAAGAGTGAAACCTATTCCCAAGGCGAGAAGAGTGCCCAGGCGGTCCGGTGCCTGACCGGCGATCGCCAACGCCCGCCAGACGAAGACTACGAACAACCCAAGCAGCACCAGGGCTCCAAGCAGACCAAGTTCTTCGGCGGTGATCGCAAAAATAAAATCATTGTGTGCCTGAGGAAGGTAGAACAGTTTTGCGCGCGAGGCACCCAGGCCCCGGCCCACTAGTCCTCCTGAACCGATCGCTACCATGGATTGGATGATTTGGTAGCCGGACGAGGTGCTATACGCCTGAGGGTTGAGGAACGAAATGATTCTCCCCAAGCGATATGGAGCAAGCCTTACGGCAAGATAGAGGAATGGGATACTCCCTACCATAAGCAGCACGAGATGCCAGAGGCGTGCCCCACCGAGGAAGAGCAACACAAAGGTTAATGCAGCAAACAAAAGGGTCATTCCAAAATCCGGCTGGTTCATCACGATTGCGGCGAGCACAAGCAAAATGACGATGAACGGGAGGATTCCATCGACGAAAGACCCAATTCGGTCTTTCTTACGTTCGATGGTGACGGCAAGATAGATAATCAGCGCAAATTTCAAAAGCTCAGTCGGTTGCAGGGCAAATGGCCCCAAGTGAAGCCAACGGCCGTTGCTTATACCAGGCAAGGGAAGGATGGTCATCACCGTGAGCAAAAAAGAGCCAAGAAGCAAGATATCATCCAGGTGGCGCAGTCGATGGTAGTCGAAACGGGAAAAGCCTACGAGCAAAATGATCCCAATTCCTGCAGCTGTCAGCTGCTTCAAGAAGAGGTAGGCATCGCTATGGAAGTTCTGTAGGGAGAAGGGAGCACTTGCGCTGTACACCATAACCAGGCCGTACAAGAGAAGAAGAAAGGTGACCAGAACCGTACCCCTGTCCGCTCGTCGTTCCACTGCCTCCCTCCTAAACAAGAACGGGTGCCTTCCTGCTTGCCGGGCGCAATTGCCGTTTTGAAGCCTCTCATGGATAAGGCAGTTGTCCTGTGTGAGGAAGGAAGCGTGTCGGCGCGGGGAAGATACTTCGCGATAGAGAGACAGGACACCTGTCCAAAGGAAGCAAGAGTTAGTGCCGTTACCGGTTTTGGAGAAAGGTGGGCCGACTGCGAATCAGGCGTAAAAAGGCCTCCCCCCGCTCGAGGTAGTCGCGGAATTGATCGTAGCTGGCGCAGGCCGGCGAGAACAAGAGAACATCACCAGGAAGGGCTGCTGCGAGCCCAGCGGTGGTGGCCTCTTCCAGGTTGGGATAGATTTCGGTCCGTGTGCAGCCGGCGGCGTTCAAGGTCTCGCGGAGAAAGGCAGCCGCTTCACCATAAATGACGACCTTTCGTACGGAGGAAGCGGCGATGGCTTGTGCAAGTTCCTCGTATCCAGCCTGTTTGTGCCTGCCGCCGAGGATGAGGACAATCGGCTCCTTGAAGCTACAAAGCGCTGCCAACGTGGAAGCGGCGTTGGTCGATTTGGAGTCATTGACTACTTTGACTCCATCCACAGTCCCTTCATCACGCAGCCGAAAAGGGAGATCGAGGGCTTTTTGAATGTCCTCCGCGCGAATGCCAGCCAGGTCGAATTGTGGGAGGAAAACCGAACAGGCAACGATTGCCGCTTGGAGATTGGCACGGTGGTGCGGAAAAAGTCTCTGAATGAACGAATGAGGCGGGAGTTTCAACCGATCAAAAAAGATCCGTTGCGCTTTGATCGCGGGGAAGCTTCGTGCAAGATCAGTTGGCAGGACAGCAGTGTCTTCGTGCGTCTGGTTGAGGAAGAGTCGCTCCTTGGCACTCGTGTAGGCGGCGATGGTTTTGTGCCGATCCAAATGGTCCGGGGTGAGATTCAACAACACTCCAATCTGTGGATGGAAGAACGTACTTTGCTCAAGTTGAAAGCTGCTCACCTCAAGGACGAACGCGTTGCAGGCACTGGTCTGTCCCACCACTGAGATGAACGGGGTGCCAATGTTCCCGGCGACGATCGCATTGATCCCGCTTCGGCGCAGGAGCACTTCGATGAGCCTCACCGTGGTGCTCTTTCCGTTTGTCCCGGTCACCGCGATGATCGGCACCGCAGAAGCGACGGTATAAGCAAGGTCGAGTTCGGACAGGATCGGGATTTCTCGCCGTTTGGCTTCGGAGAGATGGGGTAGGTTTGGACTGACCGCTGGGCTGAGGACAATCAGGTCCGTATCAATTGCCGTTTTGCTATGTCCAGCTTCTTCGTATGGGACCTTTCGAGTTGCAAGGAAGGAGTGGTCGTCAGTGGAGAGGTGAGCTGAATCGCTGACAAACGGTTTGGTATCGCGGGAGAGAAAAAATTCCGTTACCGCCCGGCCGGTGCGACCGAAACCGATCACGGTAACACGGGAGACCTCCCAATCAGCGATCCTCACGTAGTGTCTCTTCGATTCGCTCTTCGAGGATGAGGTCTGGGGTAAACGTCTCAAGTTGTAGCGCGGTGGCCGCGACGTCATACAGGGCCTGCCGTGGAACGGTACCCACGATTTCACTTCCCAGAACCATCACCCCGTGGCGCTGCGCCTCACGTTTCACCAGGTCGAAGACCCGTAAGATCGGAGTTTTCCTGAAGTTGGTCAGGTTCATCGATACCTGAACGATTCCCCGGTTTTCTAGCGGCAAGCCGAGGGCCTTGACGTATCGCAACCCCCCGTTTGAGAACCGAACGGCAGCGGCGATCTGTTTTGCGATCCCGAGGTTGGACGTCGCTAGGTTGATGTTGTAGGCGATGAGAAACTCGCGGGCACCTACCGAAACGGCGCCGGCGGTCGGGTGAGGACGAGGCTCACCGTAGTCCGGGTGCCACTCCGGATCCATCATCTTCTCAGCTAAACCCTCAAACTCCCCTCTACGAATATTAGCCAGGTTCCGACGCGCTTCGCGGGTAGCCGACTCCTCGTACAGGTAGACAGGGACACCAAACTCTTGCCAGATCCTTTCTCCCACCTTGTGGGAAAGATCAACACACTCCACCATCGAGATGCCACGTATTGGCACAAATGGTATCACATCGACCGCGCCCATGCGCGGGTGGGCGCCACGGTGGCACCGAAGGTCAATCTGCTCCACCGCTTTCTTGACCAAATGAATAATCCCGTCTGCGAGTCCTTCCGGATTTCCAACAAGGGTGAGCACCGAGCGGTTGTGATCAGCATCGAGGCTAAGGTCAATCACTCGCCGCCCTTCGCCCGCGGCCGCACCGGCAACCTCCTCCACTACTTCACTGTGGCGACCTTCGCTGATGTTGGGAATGCACTCAGCGAGTCTGGCCCACATTCTCCCCCCCTGCGGACATAAGCGTAAGGATCGCCGTTGCTGCCGATTCCCCATCAACTGTGGCCTTCACCTCGGCCTCCACCAGCCCATGTCGTTTCCGCTTGGCGCGGGCTTGCAACAGGAGCTGGTCGCCGGGAACGACCTTTCTTCGAAAGCGCGCCTTTTCTACACCCACTAAATATCCCATTGTCCCTGCGTCTGTTGAAAGGAGAAAGGCAGCAGTCTGCGCCATCGCCTCCAGAATCAACGTCCCTGGCATAATGGCTGGAAGTGGCTCAGGGAAGTGGCCTTGAAAGAACGGCTCGTTGATCGTGACGTTCTTATGCGCGATGACGTATCCCTCTTCCTCCTCCACAATTCGATCGAGCATCAAATAGGGATAACGGAGAGGGAGATCTCGTCGGATCTGTTCAATATCCCGTGACATCAAACGCTACAAGTACGCAGCCAGCTCGTGTTTGACGAGATCCGTGATGTCGACAAGTTTCGCCGTATTCCGATAAATGATGACATTCTTTGTCCTCAAAACAAGATCGTACCCGTTTTCGACAGCGACTTTCTCCGCTGCCTCCACGATTTTTGCCGTGGCGGCCTGAGTGAGGAGCTGATCGAGCTGGGTGAACGCGTTCTTCACCTGGGTGTAGCGGTTTTCGACCTCTTGCGGGTCGACCACCCCGACGCGTACCGTCGATACCAGGTTTCGCATCATGTCAACTACTGGTTGTGCCTCCTCACGGAGCCTTTCCAGGTCATTACGGATATCGGCGAATCCCGGGGCAGCAATCATTCGATCGATCGTGCCGATGTCGATGTTCAACTGAGCCTGAAGGAGCTCCACTTCCAGTTCGATCTGTCTGGTTTCGTACTCCTCTCTGGAGACAGTACTGGCGAGGTACTGCTGCTGCAGTTCAACCGCTTCCTTCTGTATATCCAGCGCTTTCTGGCGCAAGTCCTGCACCGCGTCGGTGAAGATGGTGAACGCCTGCTCAGCGTTGAGGTAGGCGACTCTGAGGGGGGAGCCGGACTTCGTCTCTAGGACAGCTACTCGGTCTTCGAGCGCCTTAGCTGTGGTTGCACCGATTCCCCCTTTGGAAGGAAGGGCAAACTGAAGGACGAGAGCAACAACGCCAAGGATCAACGCAAGTATCGCTACGGTAGCAATGCTTCGTGACATTTTTTCCTCCTTTGTTGCGTGTCGTTATCGGATTATAGGGCGAGCCCGACTTGTTGTCATCCTAGAACATGGGGCTGAAGCCAAAATCGAAGCTGGGGATGAGCCCCATCTCTGGCCCGAGAACCCACGCCATATCCACCCGCAAGTACATTCCCGCAACCTCGACCCCAAATTCCAGCCCAAATGAGGCTTTCGCTCCTTCAGGGTTAACCATGTCGAGATTGACCCCACTGTCAAAGAAAAGGACTGCCGTGAGCCCCTCAATCACGGCCAATCGGTACTCCATGTTTGAAAAGAAACGGCGTCTTACCGGAGAACTCTTCGTTCCTCGCACGGTCGTCGGCCCTCCAAGGTCGTAGGCTTGGGAAAGAGGAATACGATTTCCCCACCCCAACGCAAGACGCAAAGCAAGAGCCTGATCACGTTCCGCGAAGAATGGAAGCTCGATTCGAATCGGAGAGAAATGAACCCAGGACAGGTCGACTTTGGAAAACTCAAGTCCCGGGGAAAATCCGCCGGCTTTTTCTAAGGAGATTCGCCGACGACTACCTTCACTCGGAAAGCGAGGATGCAGCACGTCGTCGTAACTAAATGCAATCGTCAACGAGTCGATCGGTTGCCAGATGGGACTGTCAACCTCTTGAGTCACCTCGTGCTTATATGCAAGGTCTAAAGAGGTATAGTCGGCCCACGGGTAGCTCACTGAACCGCTTCCTCCTACGGTGAGGAAAGTTCTTGTTTCTTCATCGCCGATCGCCTTTTTCTCGCTCTTGCGATAGGTCTCAAACCCTACACGATTGAACTCAGGAAAGAAGGATACAGTCGTATAGCTAACGGCCCATTTTGCACTTTCTTCACCAATCAGTCCACGGCTATAAGAGAAAGACAGGTCCTGCCCCGTTCCGAACAAATTCTTCTGTTTGTAATCGAGTTTTCCTAGTAACCCGCCGCTTTGAGCAGAATACGCAAGGGACCCGTTAATGCCAGCCAGCTTCTCATTTTCTTCGATGAAAACAGAAAGACGGATTGTGCTATCGTCCCATTCAGGCACAGCATTCACGGACTCGAAATAGCCCAGCGCCATCAGCCGCTGTTTGGCAACTGCGAGCCGCTCTTGGTTCAAGATATCTCCCTCTTTCAGCTCGAGGTTCTTCATGATCACGTAGTCCTTCGTTGTGGTGTTTCCTTCCAGCGCGATCTCGCCGATTCTTCCCTCTGCTACGTGCAGGCGCAGTTGTCCGGCCTCGGTTTTCTCAGCAGAAAAACGAGCCATCGCATATCCTGCTTGATAGTAGAGGTCGTAAAGGCCCTCGATGATCTGTAGGAGCTCGTAGTTGTCTATTGGCTCCGACGGGATCTCTCCCAACGTTTCCTCCGCGGCCTGATGAGAAAACACAGTAATGCCATCAAGATTGATCTTTTCGATTACAATTGGTTCATCGATTAAGATCCGTTCAGTCAGAGTCCATAGAAGCTCCACCGAATCGTGGGTAGCCCCCTGTCGTGGCGTGATTTCGACATCTGAAAAGTACACGGAGGCGTTGAGCCGTATGAGAACTTGCTGAATTCGCACCTTCTTCAGACATTCACCGATTGGTAGATCGATCAGCTCCTTGGCAAGCTCGTGAGGCACAGTGACCAGGCCAGAGAGTATGTTGTCAGTGATGCGCCCTTCGATGAGCTCGATTTGGAGCACCTCCTCAGGAACGACATTTCCCACCATGATCAGGGTGTATCCCTTCTTGTCGTAGGCGTCGATCAGCGCTTCCAGCCCCTCCTTCAGAGAACGGTTGTTGAGCACCTTGCCAATTTTTACGTCGTGGTCGCGGAGGATGCTGCGGATTCTGTTCGAGGGCATGATACGCGTGCGGAAAAGGGTGATCCCAAAGATCTCAAACGGCTCCTTGTTGATGTTCCCAGTGATCTCGATCTTCTTCAGGACCGGATTCTCCACCACATTGAACACGATCGTCCCCTCGTCATCGATCTTGGGGATGACCTCGGAGAACCAGCCAAGCTCAAAGATCGCTTGTGAAGCCGCTTTGAGATCTTCTTCGACAATTTCGTCGCCCGGTTGTAAGTCGACGACCTCGAGAATCTCCCGTGTGCGGATCTCTACATTCCCATTGACTTGGATCTCCAAAACGGTGACCGGAAAAGCGGCCACCTGCGCGGCAGCAGCAATTCCCCAGATAACGACAATTCCTACGATACTCGCCAAGACTCTTTTCATGCCACCTCCTCCAGACAAGGACCTCCTTGATCAATGCTTGATTGCTCGAGCATTTTGTGTTTGATGTTTCCTACTCTAATACCTGATTGTGAAGCTTTTGTGAACACGGTCAATAAATCACTCGAGCGTTGTTACTACACACTAACACCTGTTAGTAATCGTCTTAAGC
>CAZOUO010000022.1:0-24135 GCA_964582975.1 uncultured Thermotogae bacterium
CCAAAGAGATCCGTCTTCCGCGACTGACCAGCATCGCCGAGGCCACACAAAAATTCCCCGAAGCCGACGTGATGGTCAATTTCGCCTCGCAGCGCTCCGCTTACGACGTCACGATGGAGGCGCTTGACACCGAGGCGATCCGCACCGTCGCCGTGATCGCCGAGGGGATCCCCGAACGACAGTCCCGCATCGCGGCTGCAACCGCCAAGGCGAGGGGCAAGTGGATCATCGGTCCAGCGACGGTTGGTGGGGTCAAAGCCGGTGCATTCAAGATCGGCAATGCTGCGGGAACGATGGAGAACATCAAGGAGTCCAAGCTGTATCGACCCGGATCCGTGGGGTTCGTGTCGGTCTCCGGCGGCCTGTCTAACGAAGGGTACAACATCCTCGCCAGAAACACCGACGGCTTAAACGAAGGAATAGCCATCGGCGGGGACGCCTACCCCGGGTCCACCCTGCTCGACCACCTGCTTCGCTACGAGGCAAACCCCGCCGTCAAGCTGCTCGTCTGCCTGGGGGAGTTGGGCGGTACCGCGGAGTACGACATTGCCAAAGCGGTGAAAGGCGGACGGATCACCAAGCCCTTGGTCATGTGGGTGACGGGAACCTGTGCCAAGGTCCTCCCTGGCCAGGTGCAGTTCGGCCACGCCGGCGCCAAGGCCGATAGTTCTGTAGAGACCGCGGACGCCAAAAACCAAGCGCTGCGCGAAGCCAGGGTCATCGTTCCCACTTCGTTTGACGACTACCACGAAAAGATCAAACAGACCTACGAACGGCTCGTCGCCGACGGAACGATCACCCTCGCCGAGGAGTTCACCCCGCCAAACATCCCGATGGACTACGCTCAGGCAAAAGCGGAAGGAAGGGTCAGAAAACCGACCAACTTCATCTCAACGATCTGCGATGAGCGGGGCGACGTGCACGACTACTGCGGCGTGCCGATCGACGAGGTCATCGAAAGAGGGTACGGGATCGGCGGCGTGATCGGGCTTCTGTGGTTCAAAAAGGAGATCCCGCCCTACGCACGGGAGTTCATGGAGATGGTCATTCAGATCATCGCCGACCACGGACCCGCCGTCTCCGGTGCCCACAACACCATCGTCGCCGCCCGTGCAGGCAAAGACCTGATCAGCTCGCTCGTGAGCGGACTATTGACGATCGGTCCCCGCTTCGGCGGCGCCGTCAACGGCGCGGCGGAGCATTTCCTGTATGGGCTGCGTAACGACCTTAAGCCGCGAGAGTTCGTCGCCCACATGAAGTCAAAGAACGTGCGCATTCAGGGAATCGGACATCGCCTTCACTCGGTGGAGAACCCCGACGCCCGCGTCGAGCTGATGAAGCACTACGCCAAGACGCACTTCAAGGACACGCCACTTCTCAACTACGCGCTCTCCGTCGAAGCGGTCACCACCCAGAAGAAGAACAACCTCATCTTAAATGTCGACGGCTGCATCGGCGTGCTGTTGGTCGACCTGCTGAAGGAACTTCAATTCTCCGACGCACAGATCGATGAGATGATCACCGCTGGCTTGTTCAACGCTCTATTTGTGCTCGGCCGATCGATCGGCCTGATGGGACACTACCTCGACCAAAAGCGACTCAAGACCGGGCTGTACCGTCACCCTTTGGACGACATCCTCTACGACGTTCCGGACGCACCAGAAAAACTCGGTTAGCCCGATCACACGGCGAGCCGTGTCTATTTTGGGACACGGCTCGCCAGTTACAATTCGGCTCCATTCTTCCCCGTTTCCTAATTACCAGATTGAGTACTACTTCGGTTAGAAACAGCTCAAGACCGGGCTGTACTGCCACCCCTTAGACGACATCCTCTGCGATGCGGCTGATACGCGGAATCACACCCCAAGGAGACAACTCTGTGCCTGATCCCACTCAGTCTGGCTTGTTTCTTCAAGGCCCGGCGGCGTAACAGCAAACAAGCCTTCGTATCATGTAGCCAAATCTGGCTACAGCCAACTTTGGCTACACCATATTCTCCTAGCATTGCCTAACTGCGGAATCTCTATCTGGCAATAAATGGATACCTAAACGATAGCTGCATCGGCCTGCTATTTCTCATTCATCTCGCTCTATATCCTTTGGCTGGTTGAAGGTAACGCAAACTGGACGTTCAAAGACAACAACGAGGTGTTAACTCATTTGTCTAGATGAGCGCAGACTTGCTTCGTGCTGGCTAGACCAGTAGGATTCCTGCTTGACCGAAGGGAGAGGATATGGTCGAAGAAAACGGAACGTTGATGCGGGTGTCCGATCTCAAGAAAACCTACGACGAGGTCCACGCCGTCGATGGGATTTCCTTTGCGGTGCCGCGGGCGAGTGTCTTCACCATCCTTGGTCCGAACGGCGCCGGCAAGACGACCACCCTGGAGATCCTCGAGGGAATCCGCGAGCCGGACGCCGGCGAGATCGAGGTATTCGGGGCGCGCCTTAAGCGGGTCGATCGCGCCACCAAGGAGCGGATGGGCGTGCTCCTTCAAGATGGTAACTTCGAGCCGTACTTGAGAGTCAGAGAAGTCGTGCAGCTGTTCGCGGCCTTCTTTCCCAGCGCGTTGCCGATTGATGACGTCCTTGGCCGCGTTGCGTTACAGGACAAGGCGAACGCGATGATCAAGACCCTCTCCGGCGGTCAGAAGCAGCGCCTGGCAGTGGGCGTCGCTTTGGTCAATGATCCCGAATTGATCTTCCTCGACGAGCCAACGACCGGCCTTGATCCCCAGGCCCGCCGCAACATGTGGTCAATCGTGACCGATCTCAAAGGACAGGGCAAAACGATCATCCTCACCACCCACTACATGGAAGAGGCGGAATCGCTCTCCGATTACGTGTGCATCATGGACCACGGCGTGATCATTGCCGAGGGGTCGCCGCGAGAACTCGCTGCCGGCCTGGGCCAGGAGACGATCATCGAGTTTTCTGCCCCGGCGCTGGAGGAAGAGCACGTCGCGCAGCTTGAAGGCTACGGCAAAGCAGCACGGACCGACGGCGAGATCGTCACTCTGGAAACCGAGGACCTCGTTCGCACGATGGAGGAGCTCCTTTCCTGGTCTCGCGAACGGCAGGTGTCGCTCAAGAACATGGCCGTCCGGCAGCCGAACCTGGAGGACGTCTTCCTGTCGCTCACCGGAAGGAGGCTGCGGGAGTGACCGGAATTCTCCTTGTCGCGAGGACGCATCTATTTACGGCGTTCCGCGAGCGGATTACGCTGTTCTGGGTTCTCATCTTTCCCGTCTTCATCTTCACGATCCTCGCGTTGATCTTCGGTCGCATCGGCCAGGAGGGCGAGATCAACTTCTCGATCGGTCTGGTCAACCTCGACACCGAGGCGACGGCGACGTGGGAGTTCGGCACGATGATAGAAGACCTGTTCGTGAAGCTGGGCACTCCGCAGATCGAGGGGAAGGAGCCGCTGTTCACGCTGTCCCAGCCACGAGACGGAGAGGATCCGGAGGCGTTCGTTGCCCGCGAACAGGAGGCGCTTCGACGCGGACAACGTGCCGCGGTGATCGTGATCCCGCAAGGGTTTAGCCAACAGATCGAGCAAGGGGTCGCCCAGGAAGGATTGCCCGCCGAATCCACTTCGTTCATTGGTGGTGTTACCCAGGCTGCTCTGTCCGTCTATTACAGCGGGGGGAACACAGCCTCGGAGATGGCGGCGGGGATCATCGAACAGATCCTCGCCGGTGTCGACCGCGAGATCCTCAAGCGGACCGGACGCTTCAACGAGGAAGCGGCCGTGCCGACCGAAACGGTGTGGGTAGGAGGAAGCTCGGAGGTCCGTTACGTCGATTTCCTGCTTCCCGGCGTCATCCTGATGGGATTTTTCACCAGTGGGTTGTTCGGGATTCCTGGCGCCATCTTGTTTTCCCGCGATCAGAAGATCCTGCGACGCTACTGGGTCACTCCCCTCACCGTACCGCGGTTCTTGACCGGGCTCTCCCTCGGGCACATCGTCGTAGGGCTCATTCAATGTGTCTTGTTGATCCTGCGCGGCAAGTACGGATTCGGCGCATCGGTCTCGTTCGTGGCACTCCAGCCGGTGGCCTTCCTGCTGCTGGCACAGATCACGTTCATGGCGTTCGGCTTTTTGATCGCCTCGGTCGCCAAAACCGCCAACTCTGGAATGGCAATCGCGAACGTCCTCAACATGCCGATGATGTTCTTGAGCGGTCTGTTCTTTCCGGTGGCCGGACTCCCCCTCTTCCTCAAAGCGATCGTCTACGCCAACCCTGTCAGCTACCTGGCGGAAGGCGTGCGGGCGAGCCTGGGGGTGGAGGCCGGAATTTTCTCCACCCCTCTTGTCGTTGGGGTCCCGCTAGCCTGGATTGCCTTGTCAATTGGGGTGGCTTCACGAAAACTCCGCTGGGACGTGGAACGATGAACGCCTTTCGAGCATTGCTCGGTACCGAATTGCGTGTCTTTGTGCGAGACAAGACCACTCTCTTTTTCACCTTTCTCTTTCCACTGATCTTCATCCTCATCTTCGGATTTCTCATGGGCGGCATGGGTGAGGCGGAACGAGCGAGCTTGGGATTGTTCGTTTCCTCGGATGGGGACGCCACGGCGTTAAAGGAGGTGTTGGCCGAAACAGGCCTAGAAGAGATCACGCACTACGAGACAGCAGAAGCGCTCGAAGAGGCGGTGGGAAAGCGCCAGGTCGATCTTGGCTTGATCTGGGACGGCGAGCGCCTCCAATTCCTTTACGATCCGAGCAGAGTGCAGGAGAACTACGCGTTCGAACAGATTGCCCAGGGGGTTTCGGCCGACTTCAACCTCCGCCATCAGGGACTCTCCCCAGTGCTCGACGTGGAGATGATTCACGTCGGCACCGCCGCGGCGACGAATTGGTTCAACATTGCGGTTCCCGGGATTATTGCTTTCTCCATCCTTTCAGCGGGACTGTTTGCCGTCTCCGGGCACATCACCGCGATGAAGGAGCGAAAGATCCTCGATCGGATGATCGTAACGCCGATGCCGCCCTTGGCGCTCCTTTCGGCCGTGATTACGATCCGCTTGGTGGTCGTCTACATTTCGACGTTGGTCACGCTGTTTGTCAGCATCGCCGTGTTTGGGTTGACGTTTTCTATCGATTGGTTCCGCTACACGGTCTTCGTCGCCTGCGCCACTCTGGGGATGATGGGATTCGGCACGCTGATTGCAATGGGAGTCCGGCGGCCATCGAGCGCGAGCAACATCGCCAGCGCGTTGTCGATGGTAATGATGTTCCTCTCCGGAATCTACTTCCCGATCGAATTCATGCCAGGATTCCTGCGCGCGATCAGCAAGGCGTTGCCCCTCACCTACATGGCCGAGGCGATGCGGTTTACTACCGGCGTTGCCGACATGTCACTTGTTCGTTTCTGGGCGATCGCGCTGTCGCTCGTTGGGATTGCTATCGTTCTGCTCCCCTTCCTCGCTCGTTACGTCGTGAGCGCCGACCGTCGCTAGGGTGGGCACTGCCCTCACGTCGCAGTGAACAGATGAATCCCGCTCAACGTCAGCGCAAGCACAACGACTCCTGCGATCAACACTCCAACGGTTATCAGCGGAAAGGCGCGCCTTGGGGAAATTCCAAACAGAAACGCAGCGATCGCGCCGGTCCAGGCCCCGGTGGCCGGAAGCGGGATCGCCACAAGCAGAACCAACCCAATCGCGCCGTATCGCTTGATGAGCCGACCCTTCCGCCGCGTGCGGGCAAAGACCCAATCGATGGGGCGTTCCAACAGAGACCAGCGGCGTACAAATCGCTCGCCTGTGCCCAAGCCAAGCAGAATCGGAAGGACGGGCAGGAGGTTTCCCGCGATCGCGAGAAAGAACGCCGCCGCTGGTGGAATCCCATAAGAAATCGCAAGCGGCAGCCCGCCGCGAAGTTCGGCAACCGGTGCAGCGGACACAGCAAGAACGGTGACGACGTGTATCGCGGACATAGATGTTCAGTGTAGCCTGTTGCAGGCCGTTATGGTAGTCTGCTGTTCCTTTTCCTATAATCCAGGGCAAAGGAGGTGGGGAACCATGAGACTTTACAACACCCTCACAAAAAAAGAAGAAGTGTTCAAACCGCAAGACGGCAAGACCGTGAGGATGTACGTCTGTGGCCCCACCGTCTACGATTACCTCCACATCGGAAACCTGAGACCGATCATCGTCTTCGACACGCTGAGAAAATACATGGAACGCTTCAAAGGCTGGGACGTCCTCTTTGTCGAGAACATCACCGATGTCGACGACAAGCTGATCAACCGATCGAACGAGACCGGCGAATCGGTTGAGACGATCGCCAAGCGCTACACAAAGGCCTACTTCGCCCTACTTGAGACCCTCGACGCCGAGGAGCCAACCCAGAGCCCTCGTGCCACCGAACACATTCAACAGATGATCGATCTGATTCAGACGCTGATCGACAAAGCTTACGCCTACCGGCGTGACGGCGACGTCTACTACCGCGTCTCCGCGTTCAAGGAGTACGGAAAGCTCTCCGGCCGTCGTACCGAGGAACTCGAGGTCGGCGCCCGCATCGCCGCCTCGGAGAGCAAGGAGGACCCGCTCGACTTCACGTTGTGGAAGGCGGCCAAGCCCGGCGAGCCAAAGTGGGACTCGCCGTGGGGTGAGGGCCGGCCCGGTTGGCACACCGAGTGCGTAGTCCTCTCTCGCCAGTACCTCGGTGAGACCCTCGACATCCACGCCGGCGGGAACGACCTGATCTTCCCGCACCACGAAAACGAGATCGCCCAGGCTGAGGGTGCCAGTGGAAGACCATTCTCTCGCTTCTGGCTGCACAACGGGATGCTGACCTTCGAGGGCGAGAAGATGGCCAAATCTCTGGGTAACTTCGCCTACGCCAAGGACGTGTTGGAGCAGTTCGACGGCGAAACGGTGCGCTACTTCTATCTTACTCGTCACTACCGGAAGCCGCTCGACTACTCCGAGAAAGGATTGGAAGAGGCAAAAAAGGCGCTCGCCCGTGTGAAAACGCTGATCGACGACGTGGAGGCCGAACTCAACGATGCGGAAGGCGAACCCGGCCCAGCAGGCACGACATTTCTTGAGGGACTCTCTCGTTTTCGCGAGCAGTACGTCGCGGCGATGGACGACGATCTGAACACCGTCGATGCAATCGCGACGATCCAGGAGCTCGTTGCCGAAGCCAACCGCTTCCGCGCCACTGCAGAAGGCCCGGATCGCCTCGTGCTCAAAGAGGCGGTCGGGCTTATTCGTGAACTCGGCTATCCGCTGGGACTCTTCCAAAAGAAGGCGCGTGTTCTCAAGGGCCTGCAGGATGACCTAATTAGGATTCTCGTCGACCTGCGTGCCGAGCTTCGAGAAAAGAAGGAGTTCGAACTCGCTGACTCGATCCGGGAGAAGCTTTCTGAACTAGGAATCACGCTTAAAGACACGAGCCAGGGTACGATCTGGACGTAACGCACGACCAAGGAGGCAGCAATGCCCGAAAAACGAGGCAAGGTTGCTGGGACCCACGATATGCACCGCGTCATGTTCTACGGCCTGTCCACCTGCGTGTGGTGCAAACGGACGCGCAAGCTCCTCGAGGACCAGGACGTAGCATTCGAATTCGTCTACGTCGATCTGTTGGAAGGCGAGGAGAAGGAGGCCACCAAGGCCGAGATGTTTGAATACAACCGCAAAGATTCCTTCCCTACCATCGTCATTGACGGCAAACGCTGCATCGTCGGATTCAAGCCTGACGAGATCAAGAAGGCCTTGGAGCTATGAGTAACGGGATTCCGAAAGAAGAGATCGACGCGCTGTACGAATGCCTCGATCGCGAGGCCGAAGCAAGCGGCTATCACTTAAACCCTGATGAGGAATTCACTCGCGAACTCGTGGAAGGGCTGCTCGTCAATGAGCGCCGCTACGGCTACTGGGCCTGTCCCTGCCGCCTCGCCACCGGCGACAAGCAGAAGGACCTCGATATCATATGTCCGTGCGACTATCGCGACCCCGATCTACTCGACTGGGGTGCCTGCTACTGCTGCCTGTACGTCTCCGAAGAAATCGTCCGCGGTGAGCGCAAACCACAGCCAATCCCCGAGCGCCGCCCGCCCGAAGGCCAACGCCCTCAAGCGGAGACAGTAAACTCTCAGCTCAAAGAGATATCCATTGCAAAGAAAGTGGCTCTGCCAGTTTGGCGCTGTCGCGTCTGCGGCTATCTCTGCGCCCGCGAGCAGCCGCCGGCTGTTTGTCCCATCTGCAAGGCAAAACAAGACCGATTCGAGCGGTTTATGTAAGGCCTCTTGCCCCCACTTATCGCAGTGCGCATGGAACTCCTTCTTCTTGTCAAGGACGGCGTCGGTTTTCCACCCGCAACTTTCAAGAAATAAAGAGGCTCCCACGCAGCCGGAGCGATTAGGAGCACAGCGCCATTCTCGGGAATCAGCCACGAGGGGCAACAGACCCTTGCTTTTCCGTGCCGCGGTCCAGGTTCGTTGTAGAGACCTCATCCCCCTGAGCGCTGCCACCCCGGGACCTCGTTAGAACCAGAATTTGGACACCGATAGGGCAAGCAAGCTTTCCTCGCTCACAGGAAAACTTCTCACTGTTTCCAATCATTGACTTCTCCGTCAACTTTTTGTTAAATTGATATTTTGCTGCGCGAGGATTATTCACACGAGGAGGTGATATCTATATAAGCAGCCTCACAAAAGGTAGGCTCTAGGTGTAAGGGGATCAAGGAGGTGAAGATGTTTCGACAATTAATTAGTGGCACGTTGGCCGTCTGTCTGGTCATCGGTGCTTTTGCGTTGGGGCTGTGCGCACAGGAGCTAGCAGAGAATCAAGTCCTGCGTATTGCCCTCGATGCACAGGATTTGAGCACACTTGACCCTCATCGTGCAGCGACTACCCCGGATCGCGCTGTCGTCGACATGATCTTCAATGGGCTGGTCCGCTACAGGCCCGGGGACATCTCCGTATTTGAACCCGACCTGGCAGTGGAGATCCCGGAGCCCACGGACGGTGGCCGTGTGTGGACCTTTGAACTCAAGCGAGGGGTCACGGTGCATCCCTATAACGGCAACCCCGGCTACGAACTGACCGCAGAGGACGTGGTCTACTCGTTCACCAAGGCGGCCGATCCTGAGCGCTCCTCCTACGCGGGGGAGTACACCGGGATGAACTTCGTGGCCGTCGATCATTACACCGTGAAGATCGTCCTTGAGGAGCCCCTCTCTGCCATGCTCTTCTTGCCGAAAGTGGCGGACTACGCGGGGGGGTTCATCGTCCCCAAACAGCCGATCGAGGCGATGGGGGATGAGGCGTTTAAGACCCATCCGGTAGGGACTGGCCCGTTCATATTCAACGAATACGTCCCCATGGACAGGGTGGTCCTGAAGGGTAACGCGGACTACTTCCGCGGGGCTCCGATTCTGGAAACCGTCGAGGTACGTTACATGCCCGAGGTTAGCAGCCGTGAGTTGGGTCTGCGCTCGGGCGAGCTTGATGTCGTTGAAGGACGACGTGAGCAGGACTGGGTGGAGACGATCGAAGCCCACCCTGGAATCGTCGTCGAAAGCTTCGGCCCGGGAGAGACGGTTGTTCTGCACTTCAACCTCACGCGGGGACCCCTCGATAAAAAAGCGGTGAGAAAGGCCATCGCCTGTGCCCTCGACCGCGACGAGTTTTTGGCCTTCTTCGGCTCCACCGCGGAAGCCCTCTACTCCCCAGTCCCGGTCGAATACCTTGCCGGTGGCCTCACCTACCCCGAACTGTGGGCGGCGGGGCTGGCGTACGACGTCGACCGAGAGTTGGCAATGGAGATCCTTGCCGACGCTGGACTCGCGGATGGGTTTACCATGGAAGCGGTGACCTCGGAGCGGGCAAGCTACCGGCGGGTCTACGAGCAGATCCAAGCCCAGCTGCGGCAGGTTGACATTGACCTACAGCTCCGCGTGGTCGATCACTCCACCATGCACTCGATGATCCGAGACGATGTCAACCCTATTGTCATCTACATCGCGTGGAGGCCGAACGCCGACGTCTTCCTGACCCGTTTCTACCACTCCGACTCGATCGTGGTTACCGGCGCAAAGCCAGATACCAACTTCTCCCATTACACCGGTATTGATAACCTTATCGAGCCGGCGCGGGGGCAGGTCGACACCGAGATGCAGATTGCCCTTTGGAAGGAAGCCCAGCGGAAGCTCGCCGAGGACCTGGTGTCCTATCCGCTGATCATGCTAAAGTTCATCTTCGCTCGCAGCGAGAAAGTGGACTGGGGCTACGAACTCAAGTCCACAGTCGCTCTCTACACGCAGGTGACGGAAAAGACGCGAATCCTTAAATAGGGAGTAGCTGAAGCAGTCCGAGGCAGGCCACGGGAAAAGCCGGCCTGCCTCGCTTCTTACTAAGGAGAAGAGCCATGAGTGGCTATCTCATCCGGAGGATTCTCCTCGCCATTCCTATCCTGTTTGCCGTGTTGACGCTTGTCTTCCTTCTTGTACGGGTGGCCCCTGGCGACCCGGCGGTGGCCGCCCTCGGGGACTACGCCTCCAAGGAGGCAGTGGAGGCCCTCCGCGAGAAGATGGGTTTGAACGCCCCACTCTACATGCAGTACTTTCGCTTCCTCAGTGGCCTTCTCCGCGGGGACCTGGGACGCTCATTAATCACCAGCAGACCGGTAGCCTCGCAGATTGCAAGCGCTTTCCCCTACACGCTTGAACTGACGGCAAGCGGCATCATCCTCGGCTCACTATTAGGAATCCCGCTCGGTATCCTCACGGCGCTGCGGCGAAACACCCTGATTGACTACATTGGACGCCTCTTTTCTCTCGCTGGGCTTTCTGTACCCGCTTTTTACCTTGGAATCCTCCTACTGCTCCTCTTTTCCATCAAACTCGGGCTGTTTCCGGTCGTGGGGGGAGGGAACCTGAGTAATCCCGGGGAGACCCTCTATTACCTGTTCCTGCCGGCGCTTACCTTGGCGCTGATCATGATGTCCTACATCACGCGCATGGCTCGCTCTTCCATCCTGGATATCTTAAACGAAGATTACGTCAATACCGCACGCGCCAAGGGACTTCGTGAGCGGATCGTCATCTACAAGCACGTCCTGCGAAACGCCTTCCTGCCGATCCTGTCTGTCATCGGCATGTTCTCCATCGTGCTCATCGGAAGTTCAGTGATGACCGAGGTCGTATTCTCCCGACCTGGGCTAGGAAAAATGATGGTGGGGGCGATGAAACAAAGGGACTACATCATGCTCCAATCGATCATGGTCATTTTTAGCTCTCTGGTCGTGTTGATCAACCTGATAACCGATCTAGCCTACAGCTTTATCGACCCACGGATTCGCTATGAATGAGGGAAAATGAGTGAAGCAGGACGACTTTGGGGGACGTTTAGGAAAAATAGGACCGCCTTTGTTGGAGCAGTGATCGCTTTGCTAGTCGCCCTTGTGGCGATCTTTGCCCCTCTTCTGTCCCCCTACGACCCGCTGGATCAAGACGTCTATCACCGCCTGCTTTCCCCGCAGAGCGGGCACCTGCTGGGGACGGACAACTTTGGCCGAGATGTCTTGAGCCGGATCATCTATGGGGCACGCGTATCACTGATTGTGGGTATCTCCTCGGTGTTGATTGGGATGGGGGTGGGCACAAGCCTCGGCGTCATCGCCGGGATCAAGGGGGGCAAAGTTGAGAACCTGATCATGCGGACAGTCGATGTCTTTATGTCCTTTCCCAACCTGATCATGGGATTGATGGTCATGGCCGTTCTCGGCTCCGGGATGGGGAAGCTGATCATCGCCATCGGGATTATCATGGCTCCGCGATTTGCCAGGGTCTCCCACGGGCCTACCCTCGCCATCAAAGAGCAGGACTACATCACCGCTGCCCGCTCTCTTGGAGCTAACGACCTGCGGCTGATCTTCCGACACGCCTTGCCCAACATCCTGGGTGAGGTCCTAGTGATGGGAACCCTGTGGACCGCCACCGCCATCCGCATCGAGGCCAACCTGAGCTTCATCGGACTGGGAGTCCCGCCTCCAACGCCCACCTGGGGAGGTATCATCCGGGAAGGGATGGATTACCTGACCAACGCCTCCTGGATCTCCCTGTTCTCCGGAGCCGCTATCCTGATCACAGTGCTGTCGTTCAATATGCTGGGAGACGGGATCCGTGACATCATCGACCCGCGCACCACCCACGGGGTATAACGCACTCTGAGCCCCTTCGAATCGCTTTCTGGCGCTGTCACATCGTGCTCGCACCTGCAATGATGTTTCCGTTACTGTGTCAGACAGAATTACGGTCGTACCTTCGAAAACGTTGCCGTGCAGGGAAGGCGCGCCCGAGTAAGATCGAGCAAGGAGCACACCATGAACACACGAGCATTTGGGAAAGATGGAGTCCGCGTCAGCGAAGTCGGGTTGGGTTGCTGGCAGTTCGGTGGCGATTTCGGACCAATGAGCGAGGAAACCGCATGTGCGATCATGCGCACCGCCACGGAACACGGGATCACGTTCTTCGACACTGCCGATGTATACGGAGCCGGACGTAGCGAAGTCCTGATCGGCCGGTTTCTGGGTGAAACCGAGAGCGAGGAATTCGTCGCGACAAAGTTCGGCAGGGAAGCGGACGTGTACCCGGACGGCTATTCCGAGCAAGCTCTCCAGAAGGCGACGAAAGAATCCCTGCATCGGCTGAACGTCGATTGCCTCGATCTCCTGCAACTGCACTGTGTGCCCCCTTCCGTGTTGAAAGATGGCGCGATCTTCGACTGGCTGCGTCACCTCGTGGGCGAAGGAAAGATTGTGCGGTTCGGGGCAAGCGTGGAGACCGTCGAAGAAGGGCTTCTCTGTCTCGGACAAGACGATCTTGCGTCGCTTCAGATCATCTTCAATATCTTCCGCCAGAAGCCCCTGGAGGAGCTCCTTCCCGCGGCCGCGGAGAAGACCGCATCGATCATCGTTCGGCTGCCGCTGGCAAGCGGGCTCCTCGCCGGCAAGTTCACCAAGCAAACCACGTTTGCCGAAAGTGACCACAGAACCTACAATCGCGACGGCCAGGAGTTCAACGTTGGCGAGACCTTCGCCGGCTTGCCGTTTGAGAGCGGCGTCGAGCTCACTGACGCGATCAAGCCGCTGGTCCCGCAGGGGACGACGATGGCGCAAATGGCCCTGCGCTGGATCCTCGATTACGACGCCGTGACGGTCATCATTCCCGGAGCCAGTTCTCCGCAGCAGTGCGTGGACAACGCCGCGGTCTCGGACCTACAACCGCTGTCGGACGATCTGCACCACAGCCTGGCAGACTTCTACGCGAAGAAGGTGCACCAACACATCAGAGGCCCGTATTGAGTTTCACGCCCCGATTATCCGTTACCGAGGATGCGAGAAGATAAAGAGATTTTCGGAGCCTGCCAACTGGGTCGATTGCGATACACTGAAGTTGCCATGATCCAAGAGATTCGCGTCAAGACGATCGTCTCCCGCGTTTCGGGGATCGACACCTACTTCGGGCTCGATTACGGGATGAACTTCTATCGCGGCTGCCAGCATCACTGCATCTACTGCGATTCTCGCAGCCTGTGCTACGGGATCGAGGACTTCGACGGCGAGGTCCTGGTCAAGGCCAACGCGATCGACCTGCTGGAAGACGAGCTTTCCCGAAAGCGGCGCAAGGGGATTCTCGGCACCGGGTCGATGCACGACGCTTACATGCCGATCGAAGAGAAGGTAAGACTGACCAAACGAGCGCTCGAGGTGATCGCCGAGTTCGGCTTCGGCGTTCACGTGGTCACCAAGAGCGATCTCGTCATGCGCGACCTTCCGATCCTGAAAAGAATCGCCCGGTATCACACCGCTGCGGTCTCCTTCACCGTCACCACGATCGACGACGCGCTAGCCAAGAAAATCGAGCCGGGTGCGCCATCCACCTCGGCGCGCTTTCGAGCTCTGAAGACGCTATCCGAAGAGGGGATAGAAACGCGGATTGCCCTCATGCCAACGCTGCCGTTCATCGAAGACACGCAGGAGAACATCACTGCGATTGTCGAGGAAGCACGCGCGTCCGGAGTGAGGACGATCGTGCCGTGGTTCGGAATGAGTCTGCGCGATCGCCAGCGGGCGTACTTCTACGAAAGACTCGATGAGCTCTTTCCCGGACTGAAAACCCGCTACATTGAGACCTACGGCGACGCCTACCACTGCCCGTCACCGAACGCCGACTCGCTCTATCGGCGCTTCCACACGCTGTGCGAACAACACGGGATCGCGACCTCCGTCAAGCCATCCCTGGCACCAAGCGTTGAGCAACTCGAACTCTTCGATTAGGAGGAAGTTCTTCTGGCGCCAACGCCTCGGGCACCATAGGAAAAGCCTAGATGCAAGGGCCTCAAAGAGCTCTTTGCGAACCCTCTAGGTCCGGTGGGCTATCGATAGACGGGGTCTTCCGCAGCACCAGCAGTTTCCTTCCGTGCTGTCTTACCCTCTCATCGATAGTTGCGTCGTCGTAGACAGCCGCTCGATCGATCTCGGAATAGCCCAATCTCTTGTAAAAGCGGATCGCCCAAATCGCCTTGGAATCTGTCCAAAGCACGATCTCGCGGACGCCTCGCTTCGCCGCTTGCCTCTCTATGTAAGTAAGAAGCGCCGCACCGATGCCTCTTCTTTGATAGTCGGGCAGCACGTACACTCTGTCCACAACGACCACGCCGCGATCCCTTGCCTCGAACGCGGCGACTCCGATGGGCTTACCTTCCAGCTCGTAGAGATAGAAGTCTTTCCGTTTGAACTCGCCCGCCAGCTCGTCAACAGCCAGGTAGGGCTCCCGGAACGCCTCCGGTGGAACAATCGCTCGGTAGAAGGCTCTGTTGGTGATATTGAGGATGTCCAGAACGACTTTAAGATCTTCCGGCGTGGCCGATCGGATCGTGCCCCCGCTATCCACCTTTCTCATTGCTTTTGTAAAAAAGAAAGCGGTCTGTCTGCGGCGCGAAAGACTAGGATTTCTTCTTCGCTTAGGAAATCGTAATGCATCACCCAAGCACGTTTGGTCCTCTCAAGAACGAATCCGTGGTCCTTCAACCGCTCTTTCAGCCGCTTCACGTCGACCTCACCCGGATGGGACAAGTGGCTGGGGTTGATAAGCACAAGCCCCTTTGGTTTCAACAGACGACGAAGAGTGGAGAAAAGCCTATCCCAGTCAAAGACAAACTGCAGCACATCAAACAGCAGCACCCCATCCAGGAAGTGGTCTGCAATCCAAGCAAGTGCCAAATCCCCCTCGGTAAGATGGACATCGACAACGTTCCTATCGGGCTCCTCGGCCAGACGGGCGCGAAGCGCTTCAAGATGGGTGGGGTTCTTGTCGACAGCGATAACTTTCCCATCGGATCCGACTGCTTGTGCCAGCGGGATTGCGTACCCGCCCATTCCGCAGCCGAAGTCAAGGACTCGGTCCCCAGAACAAACGCCGAGTTGTCGAAGGAATCGTGCGCCATCCTGACGATACCACGCCTCGACGGCCGTTGTGGAGGCACTCTGTAATCGCTTCACAATGGTCCACCGTCCGCGATATCGTATCGGATTGCAGCGCGTGCCGCTAGCGGTGGGCGGTTAATCGCGACCTACAACCTGAGCAAAAAGGAAGCGGAGCTTTTTCCTAGGCACAGGGTTCACCAGGCACACACATCCTGCACACATCAGCTTCATAATCATCTCGTAAGTTATAGGCAGGAGGAAACATCTACGAGAGCTTTGATGCCCTCCTTGAAGCTGCAATAATTGATGGCCAGTGGACGTAACTGCTTACATCACCCTTGTGCGCGGCCCTCTTGTCTCCGGGTGAGAGGGCCAACGCCTCTTAACAGCTAGGGAAGCTTCCCCTTCCGAAGGACGCACTCCGTACTGCGCTATGGAAGCCTGTTTTGATTCGGGGCCTTACCTGCTGGATCCCAGGAACGTTCCCAGGGCGAAGAACAGGACGCTGACTAGAAAGATGAATGGCATGATCGCTCTATTTGAGTCTGGGTTGGCTAATGCGTCGCGATTTCCTTGTCTCGGCAGGAATTCAAAAGATGGGCCCTGCCCCCAAGGCACTGCTTGACGTTCATACCCAAAATAAGTATGATTGTACTTATAATGGGTACGCTGGCAACTCCCGTTTCCGTTGGATCTGCCCTGTTCGGCAAGGCACGTTTGGCGATCCTCAGCCTCCTATATGGCCAAGTCGATCGCGCCTTCTACCTGAGCGAGATCGTGCGGTTAGTCGGCGTGGGGCGCGGAGCGGTGCAGCGGGAACTGGCACGTCTGACCCGTGCAGGATTGCTAATAAGGACGGAACAAGGCCAGCAGGTCTACTTCCAGGCAAATGCCGGAGCTCCTGTTTTCGATGAACTGCGGGGTCTTGTGCGCAAGACCGCGGGCATCGCCGATTTCCTCCGCCTTTCCCTTCAGCCACTGGCGGACCGAATTCAGACGGCCTTTGTGTTCGGTTCCGTCGCTCGCGGCGAGGAGACGGCGACAAGCGACATCGACCTTCTCGTTGTGGGAGACGTTTCCTTGTTCGACATCGTCTCAGCGACAGCAGACATCCGGGAAGCGCTCGGACGCGATCTCAACCCGACTGTCTTCCCGCCTGAGGAATACGCGGACAAGGTGCGTGCGAAAGATCACTTTCTGACCACAGTGCTGGCGGGACCGAAACTCTACATAATCGGTGGCGACGATGAGCCTGGCTGACTGGCGTGATCATGGCTTCATCGTGGAGCACCGGACGAGCCGACAAGAGATCCACGACCTGCTCGCTCTCGTAGACCGGGACCTCCAAGAGAGCGAAACGGCAACACACAGTCCGGAATGGAAGCTCTCCATCGCCTACAACGCGGTCATCCAAGCGGCGAAAGCCGCTCTCGCTGCAACAGGATATCGGATTCCAAGAAGCAACAGGAGCCATCACTACTACATAATTCAGTCCTTGCGGCATACGATCCGAGCAGATTCCTCACTCATTCTCAAGCTTGAGGCAGTGTACAAGAAACGGAACGTCAGTGAGTACGAACGCGCTGGCGCCGTCTCCAATCGAGAAGCGCAAGACGCGCTGGATCTAGCCAAGACCGTCTGTAAACGTGTCCGAAACTGGCTTCAGACTGAGCACCCGGAACTGATGTAGCCTTTCTTACGATAGCCTGGCCGTACCCTCAGACCTTTGCACTGTCAGATCACAGGAACGTTCCCAGAGCGAAGAACAGGGCGATGATCGGAGAGACGAATGAGACGATCTTGCCTATTGCGTTCTTCGTCGGCCAATAGGAAACGAAACAAGTCACCGTGAGCACTGCCGCCAATGCGAGGGCGCAGATTCCAACTACGTTCGCGCACGTTCCGACAAACGCTCCAAACCGCACCAGCGCCAGCGGCACTGCCCTCAGAAAGAGGAGCAAGTACCCCACACCGATCCACTGCATGACGATCATCCGGAAATCGTCCGACGACAATCCTGTCGCGCCTCGCAACGCCGCCTTCGTTGAGGCCAAATGCAGTAGCCCAAGGAGAATCGACAGCCCGCTACCGATGGTGATGAACACCTCGCTCATCGTTTCCTCCTTTCCCGGTTTTTATCCCGTCTCCGCGGAAGTACAGAAACAACATATCATTCACAACAGCGTGCCGTAATGCGGAGGACAATGTCAACTTGCTGTCGGGTTAGGACAACGGGTTACTATGGCCTCGGCGGAGTATGGCATGAGCCCTGTTCTTCCTTGAAGGACGAAATCGATATTTTGTCACCAGGTTTCCTCCGAGGCATTGACAGGCTACACTTATCGTAGGTAGAATCCATACCAAAATTCCGATAATAAGGTTTGTGCTTTCAGAAGTTCCACCTCCTAGACGTGCTGGCATAGGGGCTAAGGCTTCTACTCTATGGAGTGATAACTCTTCTCCATGTAATTGTTGACAGGCCATTGTTACCTCTATATTGTTGTGGCATGACATTCAATAGGACCATTGGGGTTGACAAACGTCAACCCTCCTTGTATAATGGTGGCTTTAACTGAGAGGACAAGGCCAACTTACAAGTTAAGTCGAGTGAAGCGGTTGGTTCGCAATGGGAAAGTCGCTATCAGGGACAACGCACTGTTCAGCGCGTTCGCTGATTTTGGCTGGGATTTCAAGGACGTGAAAGACGCAATGCTCAAGCTACGCCAAAAGGATTTCCACAAGACCGCGCCGTCGGACACGTTACGCGACACGATGTTAGACTTCTACAAAGCTAGAGGACTCAAGGGTGAAAACGCCTATATGTATCTATACATAGACAGGAGAGGGCGAGTTGTATTGAACAGCTGCAAAAAGGGGGAGGACACACGATGAACTGTCCTAACTGCGGGGGGAAGATCCATCGAAAGCGCCAAGATATTCAGCTCTTCGATGAGAATATCGGAGCCTACTGTGTGGAGAACGTCGAGTACGAAGAATGCAGCACGTGCGGAGCGAGATTTTTCCCGCCAGAGACTGCTTCGCAGATCTCTGAGATCAGAGATCTCAAGCTGAACGAGCTTGTTTCCCGGAGACCTATCTCGGAGTTTGTCACTTCGGCTGAAGCAGCTGGGATACTGGGGATCTCAAGGCAAGCATTGAACAAGAATCGGCGCGTCCGAAGAGGATTCATTTTTGGGACCAACCTTGGCAAGATGAGGGTCTTCTTAAGGGAATCCGTTGAGCAGTTCAGAATCTCAGGTGATGGACGTTTTCCACTCTGGTTCTACAACACTCCCTAAGCAGCCGGAGGACCCCAGAGAGGCTTTGAAAGCTCCTATTCACCGCCAATTATCGGAGGATCTCAGGGTAACTGGCGCAGTAAAGGTATTGAGGTCTTTGATGCGACATATGCGGAGGCGGTCTATGTCAAATGATGCTAAGAAGAAGCCAAATCTCCTTCCAGCACCACAGCCAGCAACGGTATTCGTAGATAACTTGCAGATGAGCAGTCGAGGTGATGGTCTTCACCTAGTGCGTTTCTTCGCCTCGCTCCCAGAAGGATGGTCTGAACAAGTTCGTTTGATGATTCCTGATAGCGCTCTTAAGAATATGCTTGAAGTTCTTTGTAGGCACTGTGAGACCTGGGTGGAGGAGCACTCTCAAGGCACCCCCGAGACGCCTGGATCAGGTAGCTAGAGGTCTACCATCGGATTTCAAGAACCGGGGACGCATCACCTATTTCAGGATTCCTTCTTCCTCTCACGCCAGTATTTAGCTAGATTGTGCCACGTTTCCGGGACATCCCTCTCCTGCCTGGACAACGAAGAGATGAGTCCGGCAGTCCGGGCTTCGAAGGCAGGATGACAGAAAGGCTTCCATGGAGGCAGATTGAGGGAACCCACCCGGGACGGCGCGCGCTTTCAGAGATGTCTCCGATTTTCCCCAGGTAGACGGGGTGGTGTCTCAGAGTCGAGCAGTTCCCAAAGGCCTACGGACTTTGCAAGCCACACTCCCTTCAAAGTACCACTCTGTCAAACGGAGGCGTTCCCCGCATTCGAAAAATCCGGTGGCAACTCCTTGTCTAACCCTTGACACTGAGTTGGACACAGGTTCTCCTGTACTCCTCTAAAGAAAGGTCTCTCGTGATCCTTGCCTCCATCATATACTTACATTATTATCATGACAAAGGGGGTGCAAAATGCATCGGAACTCATTCTGTTTAACAGTGGTTGCTCTTGCAGTTTGCTTCGGTTTGGGCGTTCTTGTGGTCGCTCAGGAAATAGAAACTTCCGGTCCTGTTGCTTCAGCGTGGTCAATAACTGGAGGAGCAGAGCTGTTTTTCCCGGCGATGGCGGATTTGAATCAGCAAATCGATTACTTCAATCAGGACATCATAGATGTCTATCGCGCTCTTGAGTCGCTGTATGCCGACCAAATGGGTCTCAACGGCTGGTTTTCGCACCTGACGGCGAGCGCGGGGTGGTTCGGACAGTTTCTGTACAAGCCTCTTCCCCTCCTGGGTGTCGGGTTCGAAGCTGAGTTTCTCCCCGTTTATCATCACGGCGCTTACGCCATCTCCACACCGGACAAAAGCGTGGCTTTCACCGTCGATATCTCAGTCCCTGCGGGAGGGGTGCTCGGCGTCCTCTGTTTCGACTCCACGGACCTCGTTGACTTGGGTTTGTGGTCGTTTCAGTTCCTGGCTGGGCTTGGCTATTACAACGCGGCAGCGAAGTTAGAGAAGCAGATTCAGTTGACAGGGATCGACGAGTTCACCTTGCGCGATGAGGCCGACGTCACTGATGGCACGTCTGCTTGGGGGTCGAAGCTATCCTTTGCTGTGGAACATCGGTTTGCGCCTGATTTGATTCTCAAGCTGTCTGTGACTTCGCGAAGCCTTAGCTTTGAGCGTGTAGGAATCAACTTCAACGACATAACCGACGGAATCGACCTTGACTTTTCCGGCATGTGCCTATCGGCCGGTTTGGGACTCCGGTTTTAGGAAACCCTAAGGAAAAAACCGGTCCTTCAGCAAGCTGATTCCAAAGCGGTGGACCAGAGCAGGGAGAAAGACACGAAGTCTCTGAAGATTCTGTCAGGAAATCCGAGAGAATCCGCTGACATAATCCTTTTTTCTCCGAGACAATCTTATGCTGCGTAGACAGCGAAAAGATGGCTCTGTCAAACCGGGTTTGAAGGCAGAACAACAGAAAGGCCACGACGGAAGAAACCAACAGACACCCACTCGAAACAGCGCGCGCTTTCGGAGATGTCAATGTAATTTGGTATTTTTCACCTGTTCGGAAGCGGTAATTGGGACATGAGATCCTGAGGATGAACTAGACTCGATAATCCGGTGACACAATACCTATTCCTTGCTTTTTGGCATTCTGCCCGGACGGATCTTCCCCACCAATCGCCCAGTTACGCGATCAATGCACCGCTTTCACCCAGTCGACGCCGCTGCCCGTTGTCTGGCGGAGCCGTTCGCTGAGCTGCCCGGCATGATGTTGAATGTGCCGAATGTTGTACAGGTGCAGCTCGAATTGCGAGCACGGCTGCCGTATCCAGCTGAAATCGACCGGCACGTCAAAGGGTGTGGATTCCACTCGGCCAGAGACGAGATCTTCAACGTACGTGCAGTAGGCGAGTACGTCGCTCTTCGTGTAGACATCTCCAGCCTGCAGCTCGGTCCAATCGCCCAAGTGTTGCCGTCCCATGTGAGGGCACCCCTCGATCTCCTCCTCCCAAGGTTCAAACGCCTCCTCCGACGGGAACAGGTACAGATGAGCAAAGAACAACGCGTGATAGGCAAGCACCCAGAACGCGTTGTGATCCGATTCCCGGTTCCACAGGGAGTCGGGACAGGCTTCGATGGCCGCTCGCAGCATCTTTAGAGCGGCCCGAATCTGCGCAACGATGACGCCTTTCTCCATATCAGCCTCCTTACCGACGGGAAGACCCTCCCGATTCTTAGACTGGCTCCGATTCTAGAACAGATCGGTCTGCGCTTCGGCGGATTCGGGCGGCTCGTTCACTCGGTACAGGCAATCGGACGGGCCGATGTCGCACCAGCGACACTCGGTCCACGCCGGAGCCTTGGGAAGGGGCTTGTCTCCTCCCACCCTTTGGACCAGTTCGACGAATCGGCCTTTGAATTCGTCGTCGAGGCCAGAGGACGGAATCTCCACGGATCGGATCTTGTACGTGACGCGGCCGGACAGCTTCACGCCCTCACAGCGCGGATTCCCAATTGGTAAGAGGAGCATGTACACAAGCACTTGCAGTTGGTCCGAGGCTCTCGGTCTTCCTGTCTTGCAGTCCTCGATGACACCTCTGGCGTTGCGAATTGCGAGGATGTCGGGCTTTCCCGATACGACGACCCCAGTTTTCCCGACCCGCTTGAACGCGTTCTCTTCCTCCACGTAGACGTTATATCCCTCGTCGAGCAGTTGCTCGCGCCGCGAATTGACGAGATCGTTGTGCTCCACTGTCCACGTTGCCACGTCAAAGTCGCTGGGGACCTTGTCGTAGTCCTTGTGGTGCGCGCGGTACCACGCCGACCACTCACACTGGCCTTCGCCGGCCAGGAGTTTGGTCAACCACGTCACCCAGATGTACGGCTCCGATCGTCGCTGTGCCATCGCCGCCCCCTGCAATTTGTCGTCTGCAAGAGGCTATGCGCTCGGTGCAGCTGCGTCAAGGCGAGAGAAGACTGGGCAGAATGGACTGCAATCGGAACCTCGCTTCCCCTGACATCTAGCTGAAAGTCGCGTATCGGTTTGCCACGGGCTTTAAAGTCACTCGCGGCCGCATTCTTCTGCCCGCAAGCCTTCGAGGCCCTCGCGGACGATCCAGGGAACCATGAGCACTGCGGCGGCCGGATCGGCCCACCACCAGCCCAAGACGCTGTTTAGAACCAATCCAAGCAGGAGTGTGAGCGACAGATAGGCGCAGGCGAGCGTCTCCTTGGCCTCGGCCAGCAGGGCGTTGCTTTCCAGGCGTCGAGCCGCGCGGATCTTCCCCACGGAGACAAGGGGCATGACAACTACGGAGGCGAGGGCGAGGATGATCCCGACCGTGCTCTCCTCAGGTTGTGAGCGGGTCAAGAGCGTCCAGATTGCCTGTCCGAGGATGTAGACAGCCAGGGCGATGAACGTGCCGCCGACAACGCGATGGACCCGCTCGTCAAGCTCGACGAGCATCTCTCGGCTCGCTCCGCGGACGCCGTGGTAGAGCCTCCATAACAGAACGCTCGCGGCGACGGTTTCGATGACACTGTCGAGGCCAAACCCGAAAAGAGCTATGCTGCCCGCACGGACTCCCGACAACAGCGCAACCGCGGCTTCTAAGATGTTGTAGAACAGAGTCCCAACGACCAGAGCCAGGGCAAAGCGATGCCAGCGTCTCTCTTCGCCAGCCTCGGGCACGTCGACGTGTTTTTCCACAGAGCCACCTCTCGTCTGGGTACAGCGAGGATAGCCGATTTTCTTTCTCGCCATGATGCCGCTAACGCTTGCTGGGAAAAAACGCGGTCATTGGGAGATGGCTAAAGTCAACGTATCGCGGTCGCAATAAGCAAGACGTGAGTGGTGATTCTAGCACCACTGCAGGCTAGCGTCCCCATCTCCCGGTCTCCGCAGATTCGGTCGGTGAGCGTCGGTTCAACTGCACTAGCAGCGTTCCCAGCGCGGTGAGGCCCAGACCCATGATTCCAAATGAGCCGAGCGATTCGCCCAGGAAGAGCCAAGCGAGCAGTGCGATCTGAATTAGCATGGTGTTGTTGATGATGCTTGACTCCACGGCGGAAAGCACTCGAAGCGTTCGGTTCCACAGGGTGAACGCTAGAGCCGTGTTGACGACGGCAAGCCAAACGATGATCCCCCATCCTTTCAAGCTCAGCGAAGGAAGACCCTGGGTTGCCCACCCGCCACCGAGCAGGCACGACGCGCCGATGCCCATGCTGATCGCCGTGACCACGAGCGGTGAGGCCATCCGCTCTCGGTTCACGGAGCGGCCGAGCAGGGCGGCGGCCGCGTTGGCGCACACCGTGAGCCCAGCCAATGTGAACCCGAAGATGTACCCTCGCGCCAAGGACAGTGGAGAAAAGTACAGGATCGCTCCGACCGGGACAACGACAATCCCCAGCCACTGTCTTCGAGAAGGCGACTCCCGTAGGGTGAGCGCTCCAGCAAGAGCGACCAATACGGGGGTGAAGCTCAGAAGAAGACTGAACGTGATCGCCTCAAGATAATTCAACGCGAGGAACTGACCGCCCTGCGTTGCGGCATAGAACACCAACCCCAGGGCCGCCAAGCGCGCCCACTGCCCGAGGGTGAGCGCCCGGATCTCGCGTTTGTGCCTCCACAACCCAGGAAGCAGGATCGCAAACGCGATGGCGTAGCGAAGGCCTGCGAATATCAACGGAGGGATTTCACGCAGACCTTGCTTGATCAGCACCCAAGAGGTCGACCAAAGAAACGTAACGAGAAGCGCCTGCAGAATGGCCCGACTGTGTGAAGACAAACGCATCGTAGCACCCCTTTCGCGCGGCAACGCCGCACACTCGGCGCCGACCTAACCCCTCCCGGCTTTTGTCCGATAAGGTGCTACGCGCGATCGCTTTTGTGACGCTCGGTCCAGACCTGCTTTTTGCAGCGGAACCCTAGTCACTCAGGTCA
>CAZOUO010000023.1:0-23891 GCA_964582975.1 uncultured Thermotogae bacterium
CGACCGAAGGGAGCGGCGCTGCCGTTGCTGCGGGATGTTTATCGGTTCACCAATAAAGCGTCTAAAAAAGTGATCGTTGAAAATGTCGTCAAACGGGCTAGATAAGGCAACCGTTCCAGTAACATCGACCCGCACCACCGTGGGCCCAACCTCGGCAATCGCTTGCTTGATCGCTGCCTGGCCAGAGTCCGTGATTGCTTGATCAACAGATTCTTGAGCGAAAACGGGGGACGGCTCCATCGTCAAACGTCCGGGAATCTCAAGCCAGGAGATACCAATCCCCAGGCCAAGCACAAGGGTGATGGCCACGCCAATGATCCACGTCCTACGCATAAGAGTCCTCCTTTGTTGGTAGATTGTTTTTATCTTCGTGCCAATGCGCATTAGCATTTAGTCATGGGAACTCCGTTTGTTTCGCAATATCATTGTAACATGGGATGTGAGGAAATTGTGAAGAGCCCGAGGCAAAGCCATGAATCCAAGGAGGACAAATGCCGCTCGTTGAGGGCGATTGCCCTTTTATCGGGAGGGTTGGATAGCACCCTGGCTGCAGCCCTTGTCCACCGGTTGGGGATCGAAGTCATCGGCCTCTATGTGCAAACCCTATTTGATACTGACAAAGAGCGTGTTGCGCATGTGGCGTTGGCAGCCGACCAGATTGGAATTCCCCTGCGTATCCTCGATCTCTCGTGCGAGCAACTTGCGCTGGTCCGTCACCCCAAGCACGGCTATGGCTCAGGGATGAACCCCTGTTTGGATTGCCGCATCCTCATGCTCAAGGCAGCAAAGCGGGTGATGGCAGAGGAGGGGGCGCAGTTTGTCGTTACCGGTGAGGTGTTGGGCCAGCGGCCGATGTCGCAGCATCGTTACGCGCTGGCGCTTGTCGCAAAGGAAAGTGAGCTTGAGGATCGACTGCTTCGTCCTCTTTCAGCGAATCTTCTCCCCGACGCCCTCCCGGTGAAGGAAGGATGGATCTCGCGCGAGGATCTGTTGAGTTTAAGTGGGCGAAGTCGGCAGAACCAGATTGCACTGGCTGACCGTCTTGGAATTCATGATTACCCACAACCGGCAGGGGGGTGCCTGCTGTTGGAGAAGGCCTATGCTGCTCGGCTGCGCGACGCCTTCGCCCACATCGGCAAAGACGCAATGACTAAGGAGGATTTTCTCCTTCTTCGCTACGGTCGTCACTTTCGCTTTTCAAAACAGGCGAAAGTGATCGTCGGGCGGAACGAACAGGAGAACAGGATCCTCGTCGGATTTGCCGCAAACCGGATTGTGATCGAGCCGGTCGAAGTCGTCGGGCCCGTCACCTTAGTGGAGGGGAATCCCACCCGGAACGAGATCCTTCTTTCTGCCTCCCTGGCAGCCCGATACTGCGACCACAACGGCAGAGAAGCACTATCGATGTGCATTTTCCGTGCAGGCAAAGAGAGCATCGTAGAGGTTGCTCCGTTGGCTGGCGACGATCCCCGTCTGTCCGAGTGGAGGGTAGGCGGGGCTAAGCAATGAGGGCGAGGGCCTCCTCTCGCGAGGCCTTGTTGGTGCGGAACAGCCCCCGAATTGCCGAGGCAACCATTGTGGACCCGGACTTCTTCACCCCGCGGAGGGTCATACACAGGTGAGTCGCTTGTGTACGGACCAGCACGCCGTAGGGATCGAGCCGCTCCATCAACGCATCGGCGAGTTGTGATGTCAGCCGCTCCTGCAGCTGAGGGCGGGCAGCAGCGATGTCCAGGGCATGGGCGAGCTTGCTTGCCCCGATGATGCGGTTTTCTTTGGGTATGTAGGCAATGTCCGCCTGGCCGATAAACGGGAGGAAGTGGTGCTCACAGATCGAAAAAAAAGGGATCTTCTTGATAACGACCATTTGGTCATACTCCTCCTGGAATTGGACATCGAGGCCCTCCGTGGGATCACGCCCTATCCCGGCAAAAAACTCCCCGTACATCTCTGCCACACGACGGGGGGTGTTCGCGAGCATCTCTGCGGATAAATGCTCGGTGCCGATCCCTTCTAGAATCTGTCGCACGCCTTGCTCAATTTGTTGTAGATTCATAACCCCTCCTTAGCTGTAGAGGGTAGAAAACCGTCTTGCTAAGATCAACCGGTCTCAATCGCTCGGTTGCTCCTGGTCGGCTCTCTTATCTGCAGGGTGGCACGAAGGTCAGAGCGAACGCTAAAACGAAAGGAAAGAATCATCCCTTACGTGGGTAGTGCCCTCATTTCGTTGTTACTTTTTTATTCCTCGACTATGCTTTACTACTCGGTAGCGACAATTATCACCAGCATGAAAGAGGGGGTTTAAGCACTTTTGCAAACCTTGAGGAGGGAACATGAAGCGCGTGAGTGGGATCCTGTTTGGCATAACAATACTTATGACGACTGTTTCCGGCTTTGCCTATGATCGAGGAGAGTTTCTCTTTCTGGACGAGATCGAGCCTGGGGTGAAAGGGATCGGGAAGACAGTTGTGGCAGAGGATGTGATCAGTGAATTTGCTGTAGAAGTTCTCGGCGTCATCGACGAACCCGGCGAGCGCTCTGACTTCATCGTTGTGCGGGTCAGCGGCGAGGCGATCGGTCGCTCTGGCGGCATTGCCCAAGGCATGAGCGGTAGCCCGATCTATGTTGGCGGAAAGCTGATCGGGGCTTTGAGTCGTGCTGCAACCTGGTCGAAGGAGATTACACCGATCGGACTGGTCACCCCTATTGAAGGGATGCTTGGGATTATTGATTCCGTGCAAGGCAGGGAGCTCGCTTCACGAGTGACACAGACTGCTCTTCTTCCCGGTCTGCAATTGACCGAGCTCAATGTGCCACCTGATGCGAGAGCCCTCGCAGGCTCGTCGAATACGATCTTCGCCTACCCCGTTACTTCTCCTCTTCTGGTAACGGGTCTTACCGGACGTGCGCTCGAGGTGTTGATGGATGGTGTGGACCGACAAGCGGCCCCAGAAGGCCTTTTGGGAACGTTCTTCTCTGCAGAGATCGCTCCAGAAATCCGCGGGCTTTCCTCGTTTGGCTTGCGTCTTGCTCCGGTGTTGGGGCAAGGGCGTGGAAGCTTTGGCAATGATGTTGTTCTTGAGCCCGGCAGCGGGATCGGGATTGCCCTAGCAAGCGGTGACGTCAACATCGGCGCGCTGGGGACGCTCACCTTCCGAGATGGGGAAGCGGTTGTGGGTTTCGGCCATCCGTTTCTCGCAAACGGTGAGGCTGCCTTTCCCCTCACTACTGCCCACATATACGACACACTGAAGGCCTACGATGCCTCGTTCAAGCTGGGGACTATTGGGGAGTCGGCCGGCGCTATCTTAGAAGATCGCATGCCCGGGATCGGTGGATTGCTCGACCGATCGGTGAGCTTGATCGATCTATCACTCGGTGTTTTCGACCTGGACACTGGCCGCACTGAGCATTACCAGATAGACGTTGTGGATGAGTCCCGCATTATGGGTGAACTTCTTTTAGCGAGCGGGTTGGAGGCAATCGATGCCACTCTCGATCGGATCGGTCAAGGAACGGTTGAGGTGACGTACCAAATTCTTGGGGATGGGATGCCGTTTCCGCTCGAACGGCGCGACATATTCATAAGCACGCGCGATATCGCCGTCTACCCACCCTGGCAGCTCGCCAACATCGTGTCCTTGCTCCAGTACAACGCCTTTCAGGACCCCCAGGTCACCCGTATTGCTACAGCAATGCAGGTTACCCAAGAACTCAAGGCAATCCGCATCAATCACCTGGAGATCGACCAGGACATCTACGCGCCGGGTGAGTCGATCCACTACACCGTCGAGCTTCAAACATACCACGACGAAAAACAGACCATACAGGGAGAGATTAATATTCCTATCGACCTCATTGCCGATACCGTCCTCGTGAGGGCTTACGGCGGTCCGCGCCCCTTGGAAAGCGGAGAATCGCCGGAGGAGTTCGAAAACCTGGCAGATCTGATCGAAGCGATCGAAGAGTTGCCGAGTTACGACGTCCTCACTGTTGAGCTTTTCGCTCCGAATCCCTACTCACCTTACGTGGAGGCCCTTCAAGGAGTGGAGGAAGTGACGACCGAGTTTGCCGGATATTTTCTCTACGATAGTCGCGAAGTGAGAGCTTTTCTCTTTGAACCGGAATAGGATGTTCTCCGTTGGCGAGATAGCAAAACTTGTTGGTGGTCGACTCCTGAGGGGTGGGGAGGACACGCCGGAGCGGGTGGTTCACGACTCTCGACTGGTGCAAGAGGGAGACCTGTTCGTTGCCCTCAAAGGCGAGCGGACAGACGGCCACGCGTTTCTGGATGAGGCCTTCGCTCGAGGGGCATACGCGGCGATTGTAACCGACCGAAAGGCGATCCCGGAGGCCGGGCGCAACGTGATTTGTGTTAAGGATTCCCTCCAGGCGTTGTGGGCCCTCGCTGCTGCGTGGCGAAAGGAACTTTCCGCCACACTCGTTGGAATCACGGGATCGTGTGGGAAGACAACTACTAAGGCGCTCCTTGCTCATCTTCTTGAAGGTGACTTTCGCGTGTTCGCTGCACCGGAAAGCTTCAACACCGAGATCGGGCTACCGCTTGCCCTGCTAGGGATGCCCACTTCTGCAGAGGTCGGTGTGTTCGAGGTGGGAGCGAATGCACCCGGCGAGATTGCCGCTTTGTCCGCGCTGCTTTCGCCTCAGTTCGCGATTCTCACCATGGTGGGACGGGCCCACTTGGAGGGGTTCGCCGATTCGAAGACCGTCGCAGAGGAGAAATGGGAACTCGTCCGCGCCCTGCCCAGTGACGGCACGGTGGTCGTAAACGCTGACTGTCCGGAACTTGCACCCTTCATCGAACAGGAGACGCGATGTCTCGTTTCCTTTGGCCTAGAAAGTGGAATAGTTCGAGGATCGATCACCCGCTCTGTTCCCGACTTGCACGTGAAGATCGTCGAGCCGCCGCTTGGCTTGATTTGCCCGCTCATCGGACGACACAACGCGACCAACCTTCTCGGGGCGGTTAGCTGTGCCCTACACCTCGGCGTGTCTCCGCAGACGACCGAGGAGCGGGTTGCGGCGTTTGAGCCAGTATCGCACCGGCTACAGCTTTTGCGGGTCCCGTTCGGCTACCTCCTCGATGATACGTACAACGCGAATCCCGACGCCACGACGGCAGCGCTGCGTGTCCTGGTGGAGCTCGACCTTCCGGTGGAGCGGCGCGGCTTCGTCTTCGGCGACATGCTCGAGCTCGGAGAGGACGCAGACCGCTACCACCGCGAGATCCTCGAGCTGGCCTTGCAGCTCGGTGTCACCCCGATCTTTCCCGTAGGAGAACACGCTATCCGAGTAGCAGAGGAGATGATGACACATGTGCCTCCCGGGACCTTCGTCCTAACGAGGCGAGAAGACCTTGCCGACCACATTAGCGAGGAATTATGCGGGAGGCAGAATTTGCTTCTCGTCAAAGGCTCGCGGATGGTCGGGCTCGAGCAGCTTGTGGAGCAGCTGAGCGGTTAGCACAAGCGAGTTCCTGTATACAGCGGGACTGACCGCTACGCTGAGGCGAGTTCTGTGACCAGCCCTCATTTCTGGACGTGTTTCTTCCGGTTATGAGAGGGTGTCGATGTCCGAGTCGGAGCCATCGGCGAGGCGGAACAGTTGCTCGCCTGCGTCAGAAACCACGAGGGTCCCTTCATCCTCACGGCCGACGAACTAGCTTGAATCGATTGAGGCCTGATCGCGATAAGCGAGGTTGACCTCGCGGCAGCCCGCTTCCGGAATCGCGCTGGCAAGGATTGCCTCCATGCGGGGGCGTTCGATTCCGTCGTGGTAGGTCCCTATCCCCTTGACATGAGGAGAATGGGCAAGGACGGCGCGGGGAACATCCTTGAACCGCTCCCACTGAGCGGGGAAGTGGTCGCGCGTGTGGTAGCCGACACAGCGGATCAGCTCGCCATGGGTGGCGTAAATAATCAGCTATCCTCTGTCTGCCACGATAGGTTCCAGTTTGTAGGCACATTTTCCTGCTGTCCACAGCTCGCGGTACATCGGAGGAGCAATTGACAGCACGGTGTCGTACGATCGGTCGACCCACGTGAGGTTCACCTCGACTGATAGATCAGCGGCTGCCGACCAGGCGTCAATCACCTCGCTAGCGAACAGTCCGACTACTCGCTTCCCATCCATCACCAAAGAGACACAGACTCGCGGTACAGGAACTTGGGCAGAAGCCCGTTCGATCATCCGGCGGATGGGCGTCTCCTTCCGTCCGATTGTCTTTGGGTTGGTGACGAGTGCGTCGAGCCAGTGAGACTGGTGCAACATTGTTGGCCCAGAGACGCCGGGAAACAAGTACTTGTGTCCTCCCGAGAACCCAACTACCTCATGGGGAAAACCGGCCCGACGATCACCACGAGATCACTTTCCAGGACGAGCCGATTGACCTCGATCGGTACCGTCTTGACCAGCAGCCCGCCGGGCAGCATGTTCATCTCGTCGGCGGAGAGCACGCCGATGTTCGCCAGGCTCTCCGAGTCGTTCCATGCGTGCTGAACGACCTCGACGCCCTCGAACCGCTTCCACTCGGGACCGAGATGCTGTGGCAGTCGCTCTCGGGACATCGGAGGGTGGGTCCCCAGAGCGATAAGCATGGAAGATGCTCGGCTTCGCAGGGACAACTTCGTGCACAGCGCCTTGTAGAGCGCCGCCATCGGCACAAGGTGCGTGTGTAGTCGAGAACGATGGCTAAGACCTGCTTTCCGTCCACGGAAAATGCCTCCAGCGCTTCGGCGAACCGAGCCCGAAGCTCTCGATCTGTGATTTCCTGTTTCGGGGCGTACCGATACATCACCCTTTCTTGCGTTCTGGCGATCGTGAGTCACCTACACACCAGAGTACGCCGCGAACCCGCCGTCAATCGGTACGACGACCCCGGTGACGTACGCCGACCTCGGCGAAAGCAACCATTCCACTGCGCTTAGCAGGTCCTCCGGTTTCCCGAACCGTGCTGCAGGAGTGTGCGCAAGAATCTGTCGACCGCGCTCGGTGAGGTTTCCGTGCTCGTCTTGCAACAGGAACCGGTTCTGTGCGGTGATGAAGAACCCTGGCGCAATGGCGTTGACCCGAATCCGGGGCGAGTGCTCCTGCGCCATGTGGACCGCCAGCCATTGCGTGAAGTTAGAAACTGCTGCCTTGGCGGCCGAGTAGGCGGGAACGCGGGTCAGCGGGCGGAACGCGCTCATCGACGAGATGTTGAGGATGACCCCTTCGCCGCGATCGACCATACTCCTGCCGAACACCTCGCAGGCGAGGAAGGTGCCCAGGAAGTTGAGATCGAAAACCGCACGGACTCCCTCCTCAGGGAGGTCGAAGAAGCTCTGGTCCGCTCCTGTCGTCGCCCTTGGGTGACTCCCTCCTGCGCCGTTGATCAGGATGTCAATCCGTCCGAAGGCAGTCATGGTTTCCTCTCGCGCTCGCTCAAGGTCCGCTCGCTCGAGGACGCTCGCCTGAACGGCCAATCCGCTTCCGCCCGCCGACTCCACTTGCTGCAAGATGTGTTCGACGTTCTCCTTTTGAATGTCGAGGAGGACTACCCGCCCGCCGAGCCTCCCCAATGCCTGGGCGATCGTCCCGCAGAGAATCCCCCCTCCGCCGGTAATGACTGCAACCTTCTCTCTCAACTCACTCATTGGTAGCACCCCCTAAGGATTGCGAGATTGCTTTTCGTCAGTTGGTGGGCGTTGATGCGTCGAAGGATCGCTTGCCCTTCGTTGTATCCGACGGCTTGGTGAACAGCTTCTCCAGTTCCTTGTTGACAAGGCCGCGGGGCAAGATGCCGTTTAACGCTCGACCGACGTCGTCCGATACAGTCTGACGAAGCTCGACTTGCGATTCCTCGGAATACCACGCGACGTGCGGCGTCAGCAGGACTTGAGGCAATCGGAGGAGTGGGTTGTCCGTCGCCGGGGATTCGTTCTCCAAGACATCAAGACAGGCTCCGGCCAATGCATTGTCTTGAAGCGCTCGGACTAGAGCAGCCTCATCCACAACGGCTCCGCGCGAGGTGTTTATTAAACACGCAGTGGCTTTCATTTGGGATAGGGAGTCTGCATTAATGAGGTGTTGGGTTTCAGAGGTTAAGGGAACGTGGATCGAGAGATAGTCGCTACGGGAAAGCAGCTTGTTCCAGCTGACCGACGGAACGCCTTTCTCTTCGAAGATAGCATCAGGCACGTACGGATCGTGAGCGATGACTTCCATCCCGAGCGCTGTTGCCTTGCGCGCGAGGACGCGGGCGATCTTCCCGAATCCTAATAATCCCAGGACTTGCCCGCGCAGGCGATAGACCGGCCTCCACGTTTTCCAATCCCAGACTCCGTTTCGAATTTCTTCCGTGTAGTGGGGGATCCGGCGCGCCCACGCCATCAGCAGCCCGAGGGCGTGGTCCGATACCTCATCCTCGCAATAGGACGGCACGTTGATCACCGCGATCCCGCGCTTAGTGGCAGCTGAAACATCAATCGTATCCACGCCTATTCCGAATCGTCCCAACGCCCTACACCGGGTCAAGGAGGCGATTACCTCCTCTGTGATTGGTGCGAAATTGAGAATAATCGCATCGACGTTTCGGCCTGCTGATATCACGTCTTGGGGTGTCCTACACTGCGCAGCAATCACGTCAGCGCCCCACATGGCCAAGGCTTCTCTCTCGATCTCGTTGTCGGCGTAAGGGAAGTCCGAGATGAGAACCGTCCACTTCGTTTGCACGGCGTGCATCGCACCGCCTCCTTCGGTGCCGAAATACCTACCGCTGTTGGCTTGCTACACCGATAAGCCGCGCGCTTCTTGAATCCATTCGAGGCATTGGGCTGTCAAGGCCTTGAGAGCGTCCCATTTCTCGTTTTCGACCAGGTCTTGTTGCACGAGCTTTGATCCGATGCCTACGCAGATGACCCCAGCGGCGAACCAGGCCCGCAGGTTCTCCTTGTTGGCATCAACGCCTCCTGTTGGCATCAGCTTCAGCCAGGGACAGGGGCCCTTGATCGCCTTGATGTACTCCGGTCCCCCGAGTTGGTCGGCGGGGAAGACTTTGCAAATCTCCGCACCGAGCTCCTCTGCAGCTGAGATCTCCGACGGAGTAGCACATCCTGGAATGTAGGGTATCTTACGGCGGTTGCAGAGCCTGGCCACATCTGGGTTCAACACCGAGCCAACAATGAAATTGGCGCCCAGATCGATGTACAGCCCAGCGGTCACTGGGTCGAGTACGGAACCGGCCCCAAGGAGGATCTCGCGATCGCTTGAGTTCACTTCGCTGGTCAACTCGCGAAACACTTCGTGGGCACGATCGCCGCGGTTGGTGAATTCGATGATTCGCCCTCCGCCTTCGGAAAGGGCACGGACGATCCTCTTCGCCACGGCAACGTCTTCGTTGTAGAAGAGACAGACTAAGCCCAGGTTTTCGAATTCTTGCCACACTTGAATCCTTGAGTAGCGTGTCACATCTGGCCTCCTTTCAGCAAAGTCTTGTTCGCGTCTAACTAGCGAGACACGCGTCCCGATGCGTCTCCGGCCATCAGCTTTTCGACTTCGTCCTTTGTGACCAGATTGAAATCGCCAAAGACGGTGTGTTTGAGACACGACGCTGCGACTGCAAAGTCGAGCGCCTGTTGTGCGTCCTCCGGGAAAGCATGCAGCCCGTAGATCAGCCCGCCCGCAAACGCGTCGCCTCCACCCACGCGGTCCACGATGTGTGTGATGTCGTATGTGGGTGCTGTGATTACTTGTTCCTCTTTCCAGAGAATTCCCGACCACGTGTTGTAGCTGGCCGACAGGGAACCTCGAAGAGTGATCGCAATCAGATCGAGATTGGGAAACCGCTGGGCCAATTCACCACAGACGCCCTCGTACTTCGAGGAGTCGACTTGCCCAGAAGTAACGTCGGTGTTTGGCGCTATGATGCTGAAGACCATCGCCGCGTCCTCTTCGTTCCCGATCGCTACGTCGCAGTACCTGACTAGCTCGGGCATCACGTCCCGCGCCGCTTTTCCCCACTTCCACAGTTTCTTCCGGTAGTTGAGATCGCACGAAACGGTCAGGCCGAGCTCTTTGGCGGTGCGGGCCCCTTCCAAGCACGCCGTGGCAGCCCCCTCGGAGATTGCAGGAGTAATCCCGGTCCAATGAAACCAGGTGCTCTCAGAGAAAACCCGTTTCCAATCGATCATACCGGGCTCGATTGTGGCAAACGCTGATCCGGCGCGGTCGTAGATCACTTTGCTCCCGCGCGACACAGCCCCCATCTCGAGGAAGTAGATCCCCAGCCGCTCCCCGCCCCACACGATGTGATCCGTCCTGACTCCGTTTTTGCGCAACGATTGCGCACAAGCCTGTCCGATGTCGTTAGCAGGAAGGCGTGTGACAAAATCGACGGGGATTCCGTAGTTCGCCAGGGACACGGCTACGTTCGCTTCGCCACCTCCGAAGACCGCATCGAAGGATTGCGCTTGCGCGAAGCGCAGCATCCCGGGCGGAGAGAGCCGAAGCATGATCTCCCCGAACGTTACCACTCTTTTGTCGTCACGTCCCATTGATTCCTCCTTTTAGTCCATCAGGTAGCCGCCATTAACATCGAGAATCTCGCCTGTGATGAAGGAGGCACCCTCAGAAGCGAGAAAGACAACGGCCGCGGCAACCTCTTCCGGTTTTCCCAACCGCCCCAGCGGGATCTGAGCGAGTACGGCGCGGCGTTTCTCCTCCGACCACTCTGCGCTCATCTCCGTCTCGATGGCGTGAGGAGCCACAGCGTTGACGGTGACATTGTAGGGAGCTAGTTCCCTAGCCAACGACTTGGTCAGCGCGTTGATTGCTCCCTTGGACGGACCGTAGCTCGGTGCGGTGGTGATATCGCCGACTTTGCCGGCGACGGAGGAGACGTTGATGATCCGCCCCGATCGCTGCTCCTTCATCATGCGCGCGGCTTCGCGGGAGCAGTAGTAGGTCCCACGGCAGTTCACCGCCATCACGAGCTCCCAATCTTCATCAGAGTGATCATCGAGCGATCCGCGCCGGAGAATCCCAGCGTTGTTGACAAGTACGTCCAATCGTCCGAAGTGCTCTCGAAGCTGCCGGAACATCGCCTGGACTTGGTCAAGCCGGGAGACGTCACCCTGTAGCGCCAGACCCGAACGGCCTAAAGAGTCCACCGCATCGGCGGTCTCCTGAGCCGGACCAAGGTGTAGATCGGCAACAATCACATCAGCCCCCTCGCGAGCCAACGTAAGGGCGATGGCACGGCCGATCCCTCTCCCGCCTCCCGTGACGAGAGCCACTTTCTCCTTCAATCCCATTGTCTCACCTCTTTACTCTTTGACGGCCCCTCCGGTAAGGCCCTTGATCAGATAGTTCTGCAGCACGAGATATAGGATGACCGGTGGCAACGCCCCGACCACCGAGCCGGCCATTAACTGGGGCCAGATAATGCGAAATTGAGTGACCAGGCGGCTGAGCCCCAAAGTCACAGTCGTCATCGATTCGGTGCTTGTGAGGCATAACACCCACAGGAGATCTCCCCAAGCAAGCAGGAAGGCAAAGATCACAGTGGCCACCATACCTGGGGTGATAATTGGAAGGATGACCCGCAGGAAGGCTCCGAGCCGCGAGCAGCCGTCGACCATTGCCGCTTGATCTAGCTCCTCTGGGACGGTGTCTATGAATCCTTTCATCATCCAGGTACTAAAGGGGAGGGTGATGGTAGTGAAGGCAAGGATCAGCCCTGGATAGGTGTTGTACAGATGGACCTTGGCGAGCATTTTGAAGTACGGCCCGACCAAAAGAACCCCCGGTAACATCTGGGTCGCGAGAATTATCCCGATCAACGTGGCCCGCCCTTTGAAGGAGAAACGAGAGCAGCCGTAACCAGCTAAGGCCCCGATGAAGGTGGAGAAGAGCGCTGTCCCAAGAGAGATGATCGTGCTGTTCATGAAGTAAATTGGAAAGTTCGTCCATAGGAGGACCCTGCCATAACCCTCCTCCAAGGTGGGATTGTGCGGCCACCAGGTAGGAGGAATTGCATAGGTCTCGGCATTCGTCTTCAACGAGGTGAAGATCATCCAGGTGAAGGGGATGAAAGTGTAAACGCAGACGATGATGAGGATGGCGTAGGCGATCGTCGTTCCGCGAAAGAACTTCTTAGTCTTCGACATCGTTATTACACTCTCCGTACAATCATCCTGATATAGGGGAGGCTGATGATGAGCATGATGATCGCCATGACCACAGCCATAGCCGCCGCATATTCGAAGTTGAAGAAGCGAAAGTATTGCTTGTAGATCAAGATAGAGAGGATTTCGGTCGAATGACCGGGCCCTCCCTGGGTCATTGTGTAGACTAGGCCGAACCGCCTAAATTGCCAGATGATGTCCAAAGCGATAGCAATCACGATCATCCTCTTCAGATTAGGGATGGTGATATGCAAGAACTCTTGAAGTGAGGAAGCCCCATCGACCCTTGCTGCCTCGTACTGTTCTTTGGGAATCGCCTGGAGTCCGGCGAGCAAAATGATCATCACGAAGGGGTATCCTCTCCAGACGTCGGCGAAGATGATGCTAGGCATAGCAAGCTTGGGATCAGCTAACCATTCGATGTATGTTCCTGTTAGGTGTAGCTTCATCAGGACATCGTTGATGATTCCACTCAGAGGGTTATACATGAACCGCCAGACAAGCCCTGAGATCACATCTGGCACGGTCCAAGGAAGGATTGTGATTACCCGAAATAACCGGCGTGCTTTGATCTCCGCGTTTAACGCCAGTGCCACCCCTAGCCCGAGCACCAGATGGAGGGCGACGGTGCCGCCGACGAAGAAGATGGTCTTTCCGAGAGCGTTCCAGAAGATGGGGTCGCGAGAAAGCTTGTAATAGTTCTCAAGGGTGAAATTGAAGCCTTTAGACCATATGGGGGTGAAACTATTGAGCACGGCCATAGAAGTCGGGAATCCCAAGATCAAAAGAAGCATCAGCAGACAGGGCAATACAAAGAAATATCCCTGATTTCGTTGAACAATTCGCAGGTTGGTAACTCGCATTGTCTAATCCCACTCCAGTTCCAGTTGGGTCTGCCTGCTTCTAGAGTAGAAAGAAGGGGGTGACTTGATCAAGCCACCCCAGCCTTAGAAGTCCTCTCAGAATGAAGGACAAGTCTCGCCAGATTCTCGATAGACGCTCAGGATATCGTTGATTCTCTTATAGGCGTCCTCCAATGCCTTTTCTGGGCTCTTTGCTTCTGTAATGCCCTCCTGGACAGCGATATTGACAGCCTCAATGATCTGTGGCCACTCCTTGATCTGCGGGACGAACGTAGCATGGGGAAGTTCCGCCGCCATGACCTTGGCAAACTTGTCGTAGAGAAGCTCGTTGTAGCCCGTTATGCCCACATCCTCGAGCCCTCCGGAAACGTCCTTCCGCGAGGAGAGCACCCGGTTATCGTGGAACCACTTCTCCTCTTGCGCTTTGTCTGTGATGAACTTCAATAACTTCCAGGCCTCTTCGGGATGCTTGGTGTTCTTGTTGATCATCCAGGAGCTGAGCCAAGCGGTAGTGCTAAACTCTGGCGAGGTCCCTGCCTTGATAGGAACCGGACTCGCTTCCAAGACCTCGAAAGCGTTCAAATCAGGGTTGATTCCGTTGACGATTGGCGCAGTCCAGCCGGAGCCAAAGAGCATGGCGATTTTCTCAGCAGCCATCTGCTCTCTGACTGTACCCGGGTTCTGCGCAGTGACTCCTGGAGGGATCACTTTGTGCACGGTGTTGAGCTCGACGAAGAGCTTGATAGCCTCCTTTGCTGCGTCTGTATTGAGAGCAGCGCATTTGTTGTCCGGAGCAAGGTAATCGCCACCATGACTGAAGAGGACCGGGCTGAATCGTAGCTCAAATCCGGGATCTATAGCTCCAATGGTTCCAAAGCCCCATGTGTCTATCTTGCCATCGCCGTCTCGATCCCGGGTGAGCTTCTTGGCATACTCTATGAATTCGTCCCAGGTTTGGGGAGGACTGTTGGGATCTAAACCCGCTTCCGCGAAGAGGTTCTTGTTGTAGATCAGGACCACGGACATGAAATCCCCTGGCAGGGCGTAGTAGCGGCCCTCCATTCCCATCAGCTCCAGGGTTCCTGGGAACCAAGGATCGAGGAAGTTGGCTCCATACCAGCAGGGCCCTTCGGCATCGATGAAGTCGGTGATGTCATAGAGATAACCTTTTTCCATGAAGGAGCGTAGCGAATAGGCGTGCAAGTGGAAGACATCCGGGCCTACTCCGGCCTCTATTGCTGTGGTATACTTGGTCTCCTTCTCCCCGTAGGACACGTAGTCCAACTGTACCTTGATGTCCGGGTTCTCCGCCTCGAACATGGCAATGGCCTCTTTCAGCGACTGTTCCCAGACAGGCTCAGTAAGATGCCAGTCGGAAAAGGTGAGCGTGACAGTTCCTGCCCCCATTGCCATTCCAGAAACTAGTAACACCAAACTTAAGAAAAGAATCACTCTTTTCACAGCTAATACCTCCTTGAACAGCAAATTGCCTTTACTCCCAGGATTTAAACCATCATAGGAGCCTTCCTCACGTTACAGCCTTCGTTCCGAACCTTCACATCACCTCCTTCTCAGTAGTGGATGAGGCGTGTCATAACACCATTTGCTAGCGTTGCAACCTAGAGTGTGTAATGCTAATAACACCATTACCGTGCGACTAAATCGAGTTACCCTGGATTCATGAGCCCCTTGTTGTCGAGGAAAACACCAAAAAGTCATCGCTTCTTAGTTATTTTATAAATCTCTTTGTTATTTATTATAACCCGGCGCTTTACAATTGTCAATGCCCTTCAGGCTCTAAGCAGTTAAGTTGGACAGACTCAGCGGTAAGGCGATGAGAAGTGAAAGGGTTTTGAGACTTTGCCCCTCTTTGCCAAAGAACATTGCCTAGTCAGCGATTGAGCTTCTTATGTTGTGGCTTTGATGGAATAACTGTCACGAACACGATTGTCACCGCAACATCCAAAAAAAGAAGCCAAAGCCGGGGAACTTCGACCTCCTATGCCCTGTCGGCTTGTTTCAATACCGACGGCGACTAGAGGAGCGTCTGTTCGCCTTCTCGGTCGAACAGGTGTAGGGTGTCCATATTGACCTTGACCGTGATCGTCGAGTCCACCGCCACTCTTCGATGCGGATCGAGGTTGGCGACGACACGCTCGCCACCACAATCGGCGTAGACCAATAGTTCGTTCCCGAGTGGCTCGGTGACCTCCACGCGCATCGTCATCGTGTTCTCACCACTGTCGCTCACCGGACCGTCGAGGTCTTCTGGTCGGATCCCCACGGTCACTTCACTTGGAAGCTTCGCCCCCTTTTCCTTGGGGAGTACAAGACGGAACCCCTTCCCGATCAAAGCGATCTTTCCGTCTTCGGACGAAACGTGCGCTCCCAGAAAATTCATCGCGGGACTGCCGATGAATCCGGCTACAAACAGGTCAACAGGATGATCGTACGTCTCCTGCGGTGAGTCGTACTGGTGGATCACCCCGTTTCGCATCACCGCGATCTTGTCTCCTGAGGTCATCGCTTCCACTTGGTCGTGGGTGACGTAAATGGTGGTCGTTTTGAGCTTGTGATGAAGCTGCTCCAGCTCCGTTCGCATCTGAACCCGTAGCTTGGCGTCCAAGTTAGAGAGCGGCTCGTCGAACAGGAACACCTTCGGTTTTCGCACGATCGCCCGGCCAACGGCGACCCGTTGACGCTGTCCACCGGAGAGCTCTCGCGGCTTGCTCTTTAACTTCTCCTCGATCCCTGGGAGTGCTGCCGCCTCGTTTACCCGTTTTTTGATCTCCGATTTCGGTACCTTGCGAAGCTTCAGGCCAAATGCCATGTTGTTGTACACGTCCATGTGCGGGTAAAGGGCGTAATTTTGGAAGACCATCGCGATATCCCGGTCCTTTGGGGGCACTCGGTTGACCACCCGCTCACCGATACGAATCTCGCCTTCCGTTGTCTCTTCTAAGCCAGCGGTCATCCGCAGGGTGGTTGTTTTCCCACCCCCCGACGGTCCTACCAGGACAGTGAATCTCCCGTCCTCTATCTCCACGTTGATTGCATCGACGGCCACAAAGTTGCCGAACTTCTTGGCGACTTTGGTCAACGTGACTTCTGCCATAGCGGCGTGCCCTCCTTCAAAAGCATTAATCGTGTCGCCAACCCAGGGCCTGAGAAATTTCTATGCTCCCATTTACCACTTTAGAGACAAGTTCTTCCAGGTGCTCATAGCCCAATCGAGTCTTAGCAAAGGAAATTGAAATCGCTGCGACCACCGTGCTCCTGTAGTTCCTGATCGGTGCAGCTACACATACGTTCCCCTCATGGAACTCCTCGTTGTCCACAGCGTAACCCTGGTTTCGCACACGTGCAATCTCTGCTCGCAGTGCCTTTGGATTCGTGATTGTTTTGGAGGTCACTGCCTTGAGGGTGTCTCCATCTAGGACATGACCCTCCATTTCCGGGTTAAAAGCCAGCAGGACCTTACCTAGGGCAGTGCAGTGGAGTGGGACCCGACGGCCTACAATAGAGGTAAGTACAACTCCTGGCGCTGCTTCCTCACGATCGAGATACAAAACTTCGTTCTCGTGGAGGACTGCAAGATGGGCGTTGACCGAAAGCTCACGCGCCATCCCCCGCAGAATTGGTTTTGCCTGTTCACGGATGTCTAACGAAGACAGGAGATAATTGGCTTGAGTTAGGATCTTTAGTCCCAGACGAAACCTTTTGGTCTCAGGATCGCGCGTTAAATACCCGTGTACTTGGAGGGTGTAAAGTATGGGATACACCGCTCCAGGTTGTGTCTCAAGTAGCCGTGCAACTTCTGAAAGAGAAAGCTCCCGACGTTCATCATTAAATAGACTAAGGATCTTCAAGGCCTTAGAGAGTGACGTATTTAAGTACCGCGTTTGTTCTACCATCGTCTTTAAAAAATCAATTATAGAAAATCTAAACTCGACTTCAACTCCTGTCCCTACGTTTTTTGTTGATAGAACACGTCGCCTGATGGATATCATTGTTTCAAACCGCGTTCTAAGTACAGCATTACCAAGCTTTCTTGTGCCTATTGCCTGGCGAGAATTCGAATGCTGGCTTCCCCCAGAAGGGGATCCGAGCCTACAGATACAATGCGAAATAACACCTGTTTGGAAGATGAAAGAAATACCTTCACAAGAGTAATTTCAACTTGTTCAAGTTCCTCGTCCCCGAGGATCCAGCACAAAGAAGTAGCAAGAGCTTGACTGCAGGCGTAAATCGGGCGGCATAAAATCGGAAGATTGAGGTCAACAGCGCTAACTAGTAATCTCTAACAATTATTCCTTCTCTTCTTCTCCCTTCTCTTTTTCCTCTTTCAGCGCCTCGCGAATGCGCTCTAATCGCTCGGCGACGCGGGCAAACACGGTCCCTTCGGGGTAGGTCCCGTCTTCCTGCAACTTGCCAGCGGGAATCTCGGTGAGCGTTTCGATTCCCTCTTCGACGGTAGAGATTGGATAGATGTGGAACTTGCCTTCTTTGACGGCCTCAACGACTTCGTCGGAGAGCATCAGGTTATCCACATTCTGGGCAGGGATCAGCACTCCTTGCTCGCCGGTCAGCCCTTTGGCCTGGCAGACCTTAAAGAATCCTTCGATCTTTTCATTGACCCCGCCGATCGGCTGGATGGCGCCTTTCTGGTTGACCGACCCGGTGACGGCGATTCCCTGCTTGATGGGAAGCTGGGCGAGGCTGGACAGTAGCGCGTATAGCTCGGTGCTTGAGGCGCTGTCCCCGTCAATCATGGAGTAGCTCTGTTCGAAGGCGACACTGGCGGAGAGGCTCAGGGGTTTCTCGCCAGCGAATCGCTCACCGAGGAAGCCTTTCAAGATCATGAGCCCTTTGGTGTGCGTGTGGCCACCGAGTTCGGCCTCGCGCTCAATATCGACGATGCCGTCCTTTCCGGTGTGGACCGTCGCCGTGATCCGCGATGGCTTTCCGAACGCGTAGTTACCCAGTTGCAGCACAGCCAACCCATTTACCTGTCCGGCCTTGTCGCCTTCGGTGTCGACGAGGATCTGCTCCCGCGCGATCATCTCGCGAATCTTTGCCTCGATTCGGTCGCGCCGATTGTCCCGTTCTGCAAGGGCGCGGCGGACGTGCTCGCCGGTGACGTACGGGGAGTCCTCCGTACGAGCCCAGTATGAGGCCTCCTTGACGATTGAAGTAAGATCCCCGAACTCGCAGGAGAGCTTCTTTTGATCGCCGGCGAGCTCCGAAGAGTAATCAACGATCTTTGCCACACCGCTCGGGTCGAATGGAAGAAGGCTCTCATCCTCCTGGCAGCGTGCTTGTAGGAAACGGCCGATCTCCAACTCGTGTTCGGGAGTGCGCTCCATCTCTGTGCCAAAATCGGCCTTGACGCTGAACAACTTGGGGAAATCCTCGTCGTAGAAGTGAAGGAGTTCGTAGATTAAGGGGCTTCCGATGATGATCACCTTCATTCGGAACGGAACCGGTTCGGGCTTTAGCCCTTCGGTTGTCGAATAGCCAAGCATCTGCAACGGGTCTTCGATTCGGATCTCTCGCCGTTTGATCGCGATCTTCAACGCTTCCCAACTCAGGCCGACGCGGAACAGGTTGTTGGCATTTAACACCAGATAGCCGCCGTTGGCGCGGTGGAGTGACCCCGGCTTGATCATGCTGAAATCGGTGACCGCCACCCCCATCTGCACCCGCCGCTCGATGGAACCGAACAGGTTGGTGTAGGTGGCATTCTGCTCGACAATAACCGGGCCACCCTCGGTTTTGGAGTTGTCGACCAGCACGTTAACGTAGTACCGCTTGAACGGATCGGCCTGGGGAAATGGAAACGGAAAGGGGGTTTTCTTGGAGCCAGAGTTCTTTGCCTCTTCAAATTCCTCCAGGTTTTCCACGATGTTCTTTTTGACATCCTCGAGGAACGCTGCCGCCTTCTCGATCTCGCCGTAGCGACACTTCAGTTGGTTGAAGTAGGGCTCGATCATGAACAGGACCGCTTCTTTGGCAAGTTCTTTAATCTTCTGCTCCCGCTCCTCTTCAACCCGCGTGATCTCTTGGAGGCTTTCCTGTATCAGGGTTTGCACCTCACCCTGCTTTTCTCGGATGGCCGCCTTTTCCTCTTCGGAGAGGGCCTCGTACTCCTCCTGGCTGAGCGGCTCGCCTTCCTCCCGCAGGGGGAGCGTGTTGATCCCAATGGGCGTGCGCTGGAGGGCGAATCCGAGTTGGCGGGACTTCGCCTCCATCTCCTCGAACAGCTTGGACCGCTTCTCAGTATGTCCTTCGGTGATCTTCTTGCTACGAGCCTTGAACTCGTCGGACTCAAACACCTTGGGGATCTCCCGCTTGAGTCGGGCGATGAGGTGATCCATGTCGTCCTTCAACTGCTGCCCCATCCCCGCGGGAAGTTCCAGGTAACACGGGCAATACGGATCTTCGAAGTTGTGCACGTAGCAGAGGTCCGGTGGTGTTGGTTCGTCCGCACTCACCCGGCTTAAGAAGTGCTCAACCGCCGACATCTTTCCGGTTCCAGGTCCTCCGGCGACGTAAATGTTGTATCGATTCTTGGCGTCCTTGATTCCCAGGCCGAGCTTGAGGGCCTCAATCGCCCGCTCTTGACCGATGATGCGATCCAGAGGCTCCAGCTCAGCGGTCGTCTCGAAACTAAACCCGTGGGGGTCAGATTCGTGGCGGAGCTTTCTCGCATCAAGTTCTTTGACCATGTTTCCCTCCTAACCCTAGAATTGTAGCGTAGATGAACCGACAGGCGCAATGGCGAGTTATGACAGGAGCGATCTTCCTCATCCTGTTTTCGTTTTCGCTGGGGGCGACCCTCTTTGCTGAAACGTTCGTGCGCCCTGTTATCGATCGACCTGGGGGATGCCTCTACTGCCGGGCTGTGAAGGAGGCGTTGGCCCAAGCACAGCAATCCATTGATCTTCTGCTATCCGACGCACAACTTGTCGACAATCCGCTGTGGGAGGAGCTACTTTCTGCCGCGTCACGTGGAGTAAGGGTGCGCGTCCTTCTCGATGCGAGTGACTGGTCCCCGGCGATCACCGAAAAGAACCGCCCGACGATCGAATTCTTAACAGCAAGGGGAATCGAAGCCCGCCTCGACGATCCGGAAGTAACAACTCACGCCAAACTCGTGGTCGTCGACCGGCGAGTAGTGATCCTGGGCTCGTCGAATTGGAACCGGTATGCCTTCACCGAGCAGGAACAGGCAAACATTGAGCTTGAGGACGAACAAGTAGGGGAAGTCTTTGCGGCTTACTTCGATCGATTGTGGCTGGACGAGCTACCCTCAGGTGGAATCGAACTTGATATGACCTCTCTTACTATTGGGCGACCACTTCTCATTCCAATTCCTGAGATGGCAGGCACAAAGAATTACGCTGAGATTCTCTGCGAGCTCCTTCGTCAGGCGAAGTGTCAAGTCCACGTTGTGATGTATCGAGCTTCTTACTACCCCGCGTACCAGAAGAGCCTGTCTAACGGGATTTTGCAAGAGTTGATCGATGCTATAGGCCGCGGGCTCGACGTGAAGGTCCTCCTGGATGATTGTTCCTACTACCCAGAGTCGGCTCTCGCGAACCTGGAAGCCGGCCTATATCTACACCTGCATGGGGTCGAGGTCCGTTTCGACGATCCAACGCAGACCACTCATGCCAAACTTGTCCTGATTGATGAAAAGAGCGTTCTCCTAGGTTCCACCAACTGGAACTACTACTCACTGGAAAAGAACAACGAGGTGGATCTTGCCCTGATCGATCTTCCCTCGGTGGCTGCGTGCTACGAGCCGTACTTCCAGCTGCTGTGGGCAAAAGGAAAATTGATTACAAGGTAGTTTTCAGTCTCTGCTGGGGTAGGCTTTGGACTGTGAGGTCAGGTTGTGCGACAGATGCTCTCGGGCGCCTTTGTCTCACGAGGAAGCCTCAAACGGGAACAACCCGCCTTCGGATCACATGTTGATTCAGTGCTCTCTGCAGAGAGTTGTCGTCCATGCGACGCTGCTCTCTTGCATTCAGGTGTACTTCACATTTGAGGATGGTTCCTAGTACACTCCAGTCGGGCTCCGGCTGGTCTACGCTGAATGAGGGGCAAGGAGATATCCTTCTTGATCGACTCCTTACTCTGCAGAAAGCAGACGCCAGGAGCCTTCTCTGGTGCTACCGGTTGGAAGTCTTCAAAGAGCGTGGTGCGGGCGACATTGACTCTGTCCGAGCCAGAAGGCAACAAATCTCTACGGTGTCCCCGCACCAGCCAACGCAAAAACGTAAATTCACAATAGCGCTGAGCCGGGAATCTGTCAACAGGGCAAGCCTTCGCATGCGCTTCTCGTTGATCTGGGGAAGGTATTCCAAGATTGCCATCGTGGAGACCAAGAACTTGCTTAACCTTCCAAAGGTTGGAGGTTTAGGGTTGAACTGTTCTGTCAGCGAGCGCCTTGGCCTTGCAATAGGTGATGAACGCCCGGACCGCTGCATCAAATGTAATGCCTTCCATGACCGTCTAACTTCCTTTTTCTGCGACTGCTCGGCGGCCTCTGGCAGTTCTTACAAGAGAATCGCCAAGAATGGCAAGAAACAAGCTTCCAATACCATCTTGAAAGTAAAACTACCCTTCGGTACAATGAGCCGCTGATTGGGTGAGAAGCCAGCGTAGCTCAATTGGTAGAGCAACTGACTTGTAATCAGTAGGTTGCCAGTTCGAGTCTGGCCGCTGGCTTGTTATTGCATTGTGGAGGGGTACCGAAGTGGCCAAACGGGGCGGACTGTAAATCCGTTGGCAGATGCCTACGGGGGTTCGAATCCCTCCCCCTCCAATTGGCAATAATTGGGAGTTATGGTTACACTGTGATCGGAATCGAAACGCCCGTGTAGCTCAGATGGTAGAGCACCCCCTTGGTAAGGGGGAGGTCGTCGGTTCGACTCCGATCGCGGGCTTATGTTGGCGGCGGAGATGATCGATAACGATTTTTAAAAACGCCGCATCAAGTTTAAGGAGGTTTAGAGGATGGCGAAAGAACAATTCGTGAGGAGCAAGCCTCACATCAATATTGGGACGATCGGGCACATCGATCACGGAAAGACGACCTTGACCTCGGCAATCACCAAGGTGCTTGCCAGGCAAAACTTGGCTAAGGAACTTGACTTCTACGACATCGACAACGCGCCCGAGGAGAAGGAGCGCGGGATCACGATAAACGTCCGACACGTGGAGTACGAGACGGAGAACCGACACTACGCCCACATCGATTGTCCTGGACACGCGGACTACATCAAGAATATGATCACCGGCGCTGCTCAGATGGATGGGTCGATCCTGGTGGTTGCGGCTTCGGACGGTCCGATGCCGCAGACCCGCGAGCACGTCCTGTTGGCCCGTCAGGTCAATGTTCCGGCAATCGTCGTCTATCTAAACAAGATCGATATGGTGGATGATCCGGAGTTGATCGATCTTGTGGAGATGGAGATCCGGGAATTGCTTACGGAGTACGAGTTTCCTGGGGATGAGATTCCGATCATCCGCGGCTCGGCTTTAAAGGCAATGGAGAGTGGGGACCCCAACGCTGAGGAATGCAAGAACATTTTGGAGCTGATGGAGGCTGTTGATAGCTACATTCCGCTGCCGGAGCGCGATGAGGACAAGCCGTTCCTGATGCCGGTCGAAGACATCTTCTCCATTAAGGGCCGCGGGACGGTGGCCACCGGCCGTGTCGAGCGAGGGAAGATCACGCCAGGAATGGATGTAGATATCGTTGGGATCCATGATGAGATCGACAAAACTGTCGCCACCAGCCTGGAGATGTTCAACAAGACACTCGACTACGCGATCGCCGGTGACAACGTTGGGATTCTCCTGCGCGGAATCGAAAAGGACGAGATTGAGCGCGGACAGGTTATCGCGGCACCGGGAACGATCACTCCGCACACCAAATTTGAGGGAGAAGTCTACATTCTCACTAAGGATGAGGGCGGACGCCACACGCCGTTCTTCGAGGGCTATCGGCCGCAGTTTTTCTTCCGCACGACGGATGTGACCGGCGCGGTTCGTCTTCCCGAAGGGGTGGAGATGGTCATGCCGGGCGATAACCTGAAAATTATCGGTGAACTGATTCACCACATTGCCATGGACGAGGGACTCCGCTTTGCCATCCGCGAAGGCGGAAAGACCGTTGGTGCCGGCGTGGTGACGAAGATCCTCGAGTAGATCAATCACGATGGCAAAGAAAGGGGAAGCGGTCATCCACGTCACCCTCGCTTGCAGTGAGTGTGCACGTCGTAATTACCACACTAAGCGGAACAAGAACAACACGCGCGAGAAACTGAATCTCAAGAGATTCTGCAAGTGGTGTCGGCGACACACCCTTCACAAGGAGGTCTAAACCAAGCAGGACCAGTATAGGCCCGTAGCTCAACTGGCAGAGCGTCCGACTCCAAATCGGAAGGCTGGGGGTTCAAGTCCTCCCGGGCCTGCTGAAAGGCAAAAAAGGGGCAAGCTGGATGTTTGAGAGGATCACACATTATTTGAAAGGGGTTCGTAGCGAAGTCGACAGAGTAAGCTGGCCGACGCGCAACGAGGTCATTTCTTTGACCGCCCTTATTTTGTTGCTAGTTGTCGTCTTGACGATCTATATCTGGGGAGTGGATACGATTATTCAGGCGGTCATCCGATTCTTTGTCCAACTCTAGGGCGAGCATGCGAATGAAAAAATGGTACGCGATCCAGACCTACGCGGGCGCGGAGTTGAAGGTAAAAGAAGACCTCAACGAGCGGGTGAGAAAGCGTGGGCTGGAGAAGTATGTTGAGGCTTTTCGAGTCGACTCCGAGG
>CAZOUO010000024.1:0-23685 GCA_964582975.1 uncultured Thermotogae bacterium
CATCGTCACGAGGAGGCCTGAAGTGTCAACACCATTCCGGAACTGGACACTCTAGCGGATCGAGAAAACCCCTCGGGAACTTCAAAGATATCTCTGACCTCCCCGCTACGTCGATCATGTCGCCGCCGCGCTCACGCGTCCCCTTTGGCAGGGCTTACAGCTCAGCACTGGCTATCAGTACGGCCTGCCTTTGAACAGGATCTCCAGGTCGTGCCTAAGCAAGATACCGTCCTCTTGTCCCGATTGTTGACTCGGTGGCTCGGGAGTATACTGAGCCTATGAAAAAGATGCAGTATGTCTACTGGCAACATGACGACATGTGGCTCGGTTATCTCCAGGAATTCCCCGATTACTGGACCCAAGGGGAGACACAGGACGAACTGCAGGAGAACCTGAAGGACCTGTATCAGGAACTCACCAGCGGCAACATCCCCGAAGTCCGTCGTGTGGCCGAGCTGCAGGTGCCATGAAGCGTCGCGATCTCATTGCCAAGATCGAGAAGAACGGCTGCATCCTCATTCGACACGGCGGACGCCACGACTGGTATCAGAACCCGAGAACAGGTGTCTGTCAGCCTGTCCCACGTCATACAGAAATCAAAGAACCCTTGGCCAAGCACATCCTTAGGATGCTCAAAGACTGACACAGCAACCTCTTATGACGCGAAGTTGCATCGCTCATAAGCAGTTCCTGGGATGCATCTTTGGAAGCGTACGCTGTGTTGATCATGTCTCCCTCCGCGCTCATGCGCCCTTAGTTTGGCGAGACCTCACTGCTTCGTGCTGGCTCTCGGTAGGTTTGGCTCCCTGAGCGTCCTTGCTTGTCCGCCTTTTCTAACGCAACAGACGATCGTTAATCGCGAGCTCCTCTACATTGACAACCGCAACTCGGGGCATGTCTGGATGTGCTGGGTTGATGAGGATGTTTGACTCATGCTCGACAACAGCGGACGGGACGCGAAGCAGTAGGCTCCGCTTGGCCTGCGCCCAGGCTGACCCCAGATCAGCAAGCATAGGGAGAGCGGGTTTTGCTCGCCAATTTTTCGGCAACGAGCGGAGCGCCATTACCTCCGGCCGCACGTCGTCGGGGATCTCGATGGTGGCCATGCTGATGTCCGCCGGCGCGTGGGGTAAGGACAGGTGAACGAGGAATTCCACTGTGGCAAGAGAGCGGGTCTGCGATGTGTAGATCAGCGGGATCCCTTTGTGGTTCCATCGCCCGCCGTAGAGTCTGGCTCCGGCGCCGGTTAGGTCTTTGATATACGGCGTTTTAGCGATTCTGTAGACGCGCATTAAGAGACGATTCCGTGCTCGATGCGCCCCAGCTCGTCAAGCACTACTTCGTTGCCGAACCGGGAGGAAAGCAGCGAAAGTGGCGTCCTGTCATCCAGAGCGGGGCTGGGAGACTTCATCCAAGAGAGGAACCTCCCCTTGTCTCCGAACACCTCTGCACCGCGAGCTGCGACCTCGGTGACCTGAAGGATTTGCTCTGAAACAACACGATTAAATCGCTGTCGTTTCTTGTAGCGCTGAATTGTCCGTTCTGTGACGGGTAGCAGCTGAGCGATTTGACCGAGTGAGAGATCGAGGTAGTTTGCCAGGCGCAAGAGCGCTGCCTTTGTCACACCCTTACTACCGAGCTCAATCAGATCCATACGGCTTGAGATATCACCGCGGACAGCTTGTTTGCCTGCAAGGATGCTGGAAACCTGCATGTTCCCCTCCCTCGAAGCCTTTACGACACTTGTCGAAATTTTAGCGCCATATGTCGTACGAGTCAAGCCGGTTGAAGGCTGAGCTGGTTGTGCGTGTCCACTCGAGGCGTTCTTTTGGCTTGCAGCTTATGCGCACAGAGGAATATGCGCTGCGCTGAAGAGCGAATCAAACCCGCCCTTCGCGGCGGTCGCGTTCGATGGCCTGGGGATCGCGCTTCGCCGGATCGCCGTATCCGCCGCCGCCGGGGGTACGCACGCTCACCGTCTCGCCGGGGTTTAGAGTGAAGGTGCCTTTCCCGGGAAGGGGTGTTTCTTCACCGTCCCGAATCGACACATTCTTTCCCACCTGCCCGGGCTTTCCACCGTCAAGGCCGTACGGCCGCGAGTGGCGCCGGTCACAGAGGAGCGAAACCCGCGCCGTGTGCCCGAGGACGGTGATGTCGCGGAGGATGCCCAGGCCGCCACGAACTCGTCCCTCGCCGCCGCTTTTTGGAATCAGCTCGTAGCGTTCGACGCGCAGCGGATAGGCGGTCTCCAGGGCTTCCACCGGCGTATTCAGGGTGTTGGTCATGTGGGAATGCACGCCGTCGACACCGTCTGCGTTCGGCCGGGCACCGAAGCCACCGCCGATCGTCTCGTACAACGTGTACGGTCTGCCGTTTCTCGGATCGACCCCGCCGATGGCGAGGTTGTTCATCGTCCCCTGGCAGGCGGCAACTGTTCGCTCCGGGCAGATCTTCGAGAACGCACCGAGGACCACATCGACGATCCGCTGCGAGGTCTCCAGATTTCCTCCCACAACCGGAGCGGGCGCAGACGGGTTCACCACAGTATCAGGGGGCGCGACGATCTCAATCGGTCTGTAGCAACCGGCGTTGGGGGGAATCTCTGGATCAGTTATGGCGCGCATCGCGAAGTAGGTTGCTGACGCGGTCACCGCGTAGACGGCGTTCACCGGGCCGGCAGCTTGAGGAGAACTTCCGGTGAAGTCGACCCGGACCGTCTCGCCTTGAATTGTTACGCTGACGACGATGGGAATCGGCTCGTCCGTGATGCCGTCGTCGTCGAGCGCGTCTTCAAAACAGGCGGTGTCGTCTGGAAGTTTCGCAATCTCTGCTTGCATTCGCCGCTGCGAATAGTCCATGACGGCTGTCATCCCTTTTCTCAGAAGTTCTATGCCGTAGCGGGAAACAAGGGCCTCCGTGCGCTCAATCCCGGTGGCACAGGCGGCGTGTTGGGCGCGCAGGTCGCCGAGACGCTCCTGGGGCGTGCGCACGTTCGCCAGGATGAGGTCGAGCAGGGCCTGATCGAGCTGTCCCTTCCTCCACAGCCGGATCGGGGGGATCCGCAATCCCTCTTGATAGATCTCCGTGGCGTCGCCGGCCAGGCTACCTGGTTCCTTGCCCCCGATGTCGGCGTGATGTGCGCGGTTGGCGACAAAGGCGACTGCCTCCCCGTTCACGAAGACCGGGGCAATGAAGGTGACGTCAGGCAGGTGCGCGCCACCGGCGTAGGGGTCGTTCAGCACAATCACATCGCCCGGCTGAAAGCTTGAAACCCTTTGGATCGCCTGCGCGACGGAAAACGGCATTGCGCCGAGGTGAACGGGGATCGACTCGGCCTGAGCGACCATGGAGCCTCGACTGTCAAAGAGGGCGCAAGAGCAGTCGCGGCGTTCCTTGATGTTCGGGCTGTAGGCGGTGCGAATGAGGTTGGCGTTCATCTCTTCTGCCACAGCGGCAAATGCGTGTCGCAGCACCTCCAGGGTGATCGGGTCTATCGTGTCACAGTTTCTTCTCATGCGACCTCCAAAATTAGGTTTCCGCAATAGTCTACCCGACCAGCTGTCTGAGGGGGAAGAAGGATCGTCGCGTCCTCGCCAAGGACAATCGCGGGGCCGACCAGCTTGCTTTCTTCAGTGAGACCGTCACGAGAAAAGACCTTTGTTTCAATCGCTCCATCCGGACTAAACCAGGCCGGCTTGGCCATGCGCTCAAACGCCTCGCGACGCTTCGGCGGTGAAATCACAATCCGCACAGCAGGTCCCTCGGAGCGCACTCTCATCGCCACCAACTCGATCGGTCCGTCCTTCGCGGCGTGTCCGTAGCGACGGCGGTGTTCCTCGTGGAACGCCGTCTCAAGCTGCGCGAGAAAACTGGGACCGATCGACCACGACCTTGGAGAGCCATGACCTCCTTCGGGCAGCAAAACGGTGATCTCGTGCGCCTGGCCAAGATAGCGTAGATCTGCTGATGCCTGAAAGGTCATTTCTTCCTGCTTCACACCGTCTGCAAACAGCTCTTCTTTCCCGCGCTGGCGCAAATCAGAGAGGATCCGCTCGAGTTTCGCCGGCTCAAGCTCGCGCAGCGGCCGCACGAGCCCCTGCCCGAAATCGTGACCGAGCCTGGTGGCAAGAAGTCCGAACGCCGAGAGGACGCCGGCAGTTGTCGGCACGAGCACCTTTGGAATAGATAGCCGGCGAGCGATGGAGACGGCGTGAAGCGGGCCCGCTCCGCCAAAGGCAACCAATACGAAGTCGCGGGGATCGTGGCCGCGTTCGATCGAGATCACTCGAATCGCCCGTTCCATCGCCGCGTCAGCGACCTCGAGGATCCCCAGGGCTGCCTCCTCTATGGTTAAGCGAAGCGGCTTTGCCAAATGTTCAATCGCGTCACGCGCGGACTTTAGGTCGAGTCGATCGAGCCCACCGAGCGGGTAGTCGGGAAGCAGGTGTCCCAGGACGAGGTGGGCGTCTGTAACGGTCGGCTCGGTCCCGCCGTGGCCGTAGCAGGCCGGTCCCGGCGACGCGCCCGCGCTTTGCGGCCCGACGCGAAGGGCGCCGCCGCTGTCCAACCAGGCAATGCTCCCTCCGCCGGCGCCGATGGTGTGCACCTCGACCATGCGATGACCGACCGGGTGACCGCCTATTACGCCTGCGGTGGTCCGACCGATCTCGCCGTTCTGGATCAACGCGACGTCGCAGCTTGTCCCACCCATGTCCAAGGTGATGAGGCGTTCGAATCCCGCAATCTTCCCGATGACTCGGGCTCCTTCAACACCTGCTGCCGGCCCGGAGAGCAGCATCCTCGCGGGGTCGGCTTGTGCGTATTTTGCCCGCGTGATCGTTCCGCTTGACTGCATGATCTGCCACGGTGCATCGATGCATAGTTCACGCGATCCCTCTTCCAAGGAAGTGAGATAGCTGCCGATCACCGGCTGCAACGCCGCGCTGATAACGGTGGTCGACGTCCGCTCGTATTCTCTGAATTCGGGTAGGATGTCACAGGAGAGGCACACCGGCACGTTGAGTCCTGATGCTAGGATGTCTCTTGCTTTTCTTTCGTGGTCCGGATTGAGATAGGAGAAGAGAAACACTACCGCCACGGCCTCCACCCCGTTCTTGTGCAGCCGGGGAATCAGTCGCTCCATCTCTTCCCTGTCCAGAGAGCGCAGCACTTCCCTGCGAGCGTCCATCCGTTCAGTGACCTCAAAGCGGAGGTTGCGCGGGACGAGTGGCGAGGACCGTTCGAAGAAGAGATCGTAGAGGCACGGGCGGTTCTGTCGGCCGATTTCCAGGACGTCCCGAAATCCGCGTGTGGTGATCAGTGCGGTCTTTACCCACTTCCCTTCGAGGAGGGCATTGGTGGCAATGGTGGATCCGTGCGCAATCCGCCGCACTTGGCCTGGAACGACGTCACCCTGTTGGATGAGATTGGCGAGTCCGGTGATCACTCCTTCTGCAGGGGCCTGCGGAGTGGACGGGACCTTGAACAGGCGCAAACTGCCGTTGTTTATGACGACAATGTCGGTGAACGTTCCGCCGATGTCAATCCCGATAGTAGTTCTCATCACATCGCCTTTCTTAAAGCGATTACTAAGACTTCCCTAATTTCGTGGATTTACTATAATCGTTATCGTTGTCGCACAGTAAACGGATCAAAGGCTTCCCGAACAAGATCCCCAAAATAGTTCATCGTAAGAACAGTTAGGCAAATGACACCACCGGGAAAGACAGAAGACCACCACGCTTGGTAAATGTAGTTGCGTCCCTCACCGATCATTCCTCCCCACGTTATCTGTGGTGGTGCAGGTCCGAGACCTAGAAAACTGAGGGCTGACTCAATCAGAATCACTTGTGACAGTGTAAGCGTGGAGAGTACCACAACGGAAGATAATGCGTTGGGTAACAAGTGTCGTCCCATGATGTAGAGCGGTCCGCAGCTGATGGCAACTGCTGCATCAACAAACTCCGCTTCTGATAGGGATATCGCCACACCTCGGATCACGCGAGTGTACTGAGCCCACCCGGATACACCAAGCACCAACATCAAGCCGATGAGCGTTCTTCCGAACGCTGCCACCAAGGCCAGCACCAGCAATAGAGAAGGAATAGATAACAAAGTGTCAACAAGTTGCTGAATTACTGCATCTACGTAGCCCCGGAAATAGCCAGCACAGAGGCCCGCCGCTATGCCTGTAATAGTAGAGAACAGTGTTGCTGATAGAGCAATCAATAAAGTCAGGCGAGTGCTCTTGCAGAGACGGAAAAGGATATCGCGACCTAGCTGGTCAGTGCCGAACAAGTGGAACCCTTTATCCACCTTGACAGACGGAGGTAGATGACGAAGCGTCAAGTCTATTCCAACGGCTGTGTCAGGCCATATGTTCTGCGGTAAGATGCTGAGAAACAACAAGACGAAGACGAAAAGCAGACACACTCGACCATCCCAACTCCGTAACAGGAATGCGAGTCGCTGCCTTATCATGTCGAACGCGGGTCAAAGTTCCCGTGCATAGGATTTTCACTAGCCGGCATTATCTTGCCGCTCCCCTTCCTTTTCATTCGAGACGAATCCTTGGGTCGAGGGCACTGTACAGAATGTCAACTGCTAGGTTGATAAGAACAACTACGCCCGTAATGACAAACACATTTCCCTGAATGACAGGGAAATCTCGCGTCTTTATCGCATCTACTGTAAGCCTCCCAATTCCCGGCCAGGAGAAGACCGTTTCTGTGACTACTGCACCAGTGATTAGTAGGCGGGCCTGCACTCCGATTATCGTGATAATCGGGATCAGAACATTTCGTAGCGCATGTCTGAAAACGACGATTCGTTCCGAAAGCCCCTTGCCTCGCGCTGTCCTGATGTAGTCAAAGTGCAACACATCTAGCATCGTGGAGCGGGTAAACCTCAAAATAACAGCCGTCATGTATGCACTCAGCGTTACCGCGGGCAGGACCAGATATCGGAAGCCTCCATACCCTCCCGTTGGAAACCAACGAATGTTTACAGCAACGAGGATAATCAGCAGTATCCCCAAGTAGAAAGTTGGCGTGGCCTGGCCAGCCAGCACGAGTATTCTCGCAAACTTGCTTACGAAGGAATTAGGCTTGTAAGCAGAGTAGACCCCAAAGCTAAGGCCAATGGTGACTGCAATGAAGAAGGCTGAAATACCTAGCAGGAGCGTCGCAGGAACTCGCTCGAGCAGTAGCTTCTCCACTGGCTCCCTGTATCTGACTGACTTCCCCAGCTTGCCCTGCAAGACCCCCGATATGAATGCCAGGTATTGGGTAAGAAGAGGACGGTCAAGTCCGTACTCGCTGCGAAACTCTTGAATAGCTTCTTTCGTAGCAAATGTGCCAAGAACAAATATTGCTGGATCGCCAGTGAGCCGAGTAATGACAAAAACTAATATAGAAACAAGAAGGAGTGTCAGTACGGCAAGTCCTATGCGCCGCACCACGTAGCTGTATATGGAACGTCACCTCTCTTGGAAGTGTTGAGCTCGCTTTGACAGACCGTCGGCTTCTATTTCCATGCTTCGTCAAAGACTCGCAGGAAATTCTCACCCAGTATCTTCTTGATATCTTCTGGAGTGTAGCCCCTATGAACAAGATCTTCTGTAACGTTGTGCAGGGCCTGCACACCTGGAATGTCCTTAGGTTGGGAATACTCCAGCCACTTGTTCTCCTCATCCGTCTCATCCGGCTCCGGCTTCGTGAATAATCCCTCCCAATAAGTCATACCGATTTCAGGAAACTCCTTGTTGAACTGGTTGCTGTGCGTTATCCTAGCACAGTGATCTCCTGTACATGGGGAATCAGTAGCCAAACCTACGTGATCTATCCCCACCAGATTGACTACATACTCAATGTGATCCACGAAATCCTCTAAAGTTGGCCGCCGCCCCTTCTGATTCTTGTAGCACAATGAAGCATACGAACAGCAACCTATCACTCCGCCGGCCTCTGCCACCGCCTTGATCTGCTCGTCCGTGAGGTTCCGAGGGTTCTCCGTCAGCGACGCAGGGTTGGCATGCGAGAAGATCGGAGGAACCTTAGCCGCTTCTATTGCCTCAAGACTGGTCCTTATTCCCGCATGACTGAGATCAACAACAATGCCGATCTCATTCATTTCCCGTATTAGGCGACGGCCAAACCTACTTAGTCCCCCATCGCGCGGCTCAAGACAGCCGTCTCCCGCATAGGTGCGGTCGTTGTAGGTTAACTGGATAATGCGAACTCCCAAACGATGGAACACATCAACCCGACTAAGATCCGTTTCAAGAAACTTACTGTGTTGGAATCCCAGAATGAGCCCCACCTTCCTGCTCTCTTTTGCCCTTCTGATGTCACTCGCTGTTTCTACGATCGTGACATGAGAATCACTCCTAACAGCTTGTCGTACACACCCTATTCCTTGTATGGCCCCCGAGAAGTCTTGATTAGTTGTTTCATCTATTGTAAGGTTGGCGGCTGTGGTTGTTTTTGGGTTCAAGAACTCTGCTGGGCTGCGATACAGCCAGGTCAGGCCATCGATGACAATGGATTCAGAATGCAGGCGCTCTGACAGCGCACGGTAGTCATTTCGCACGGTTTGCTCCTTTCTGCTGGTTCCTCCACTAATCTTTTGGTCCGCTTCTAGTATGATATGTTAAAGTATCTTGGTGCAGATTTGCAGCACGCTCAACACCACTCTACTACTTGCCTAGTGAATTCTTCCAAGAGAGGAGGCAGTGACGTTTAGTTCGTCACCGCCTCCTGAACGTACGCTCCTATCCTTCAATCTATATCCACATTGTATAGGGACAGCACCTGATCGACACGAGGAACGACGTTCTTCACGTTGCTTCTGGTCGCGTAGATGTCCTTGGTTACATACAGATATACCAACCAAGGGTCTTCATGCATCTTCACAGCCAGCTCGTGATAGATTCTTGCACGCCTGTCTCGGTTGGTCTCCATAGTCCCCAGGAGCACAAGACCCGTGATCACCGGATCATCTGCCACAACTGTGGTAGCATGGGTTATTCCTGAAACGAGGAGATAGTTCAGCGCAAAGTGTGGATCTGAGGGGAACAGGGGCGCCCATTGATGTGGCCCGAGATCATCAGCGAACCACAACTTGACAAAGGCACCAATTTCCAAGGGCTGCTGTTCCACCCGCACTCCAACCTGCTCCAGGTAACTGGAGACAAGTTCTCCTATTTCCTTGTCTTGAGCATATCGACCAACAGTATACGTCAGTTTCAAGTCGAATCCATCCGCATAGCCTGCTTCGGCTAGTAGCGCTCTGGCTTTCTCCGGGTCATATGGGAACATTTCGATATCCGGATTGTACCCGAACTCCCATGGCATGAACCATTGCCCGGGAAGCGCCTCGGCAGTGCCACTCAAGGCCTGCTCGACAATGGATACTTTGTCTACAGCAAGATTGAGTGCAATACGTACTCTTCTGTCCTGTAGTGGATTCTGTTTCTCCCAAGGTTTCACATCGAAGAGCAGCGCCATCTTTCGAGCGCCACGGCCAGTGACCACTTCTACTCCGGAGACTTTCTCCAGTCGTTCGATGGCAGCTGCTGGGATATAGAGTGCAATATCAACTTCGCCGGTCTCTATTGCCGCAACCCGCGCCGCATCTTCCGGGATGATTTTGAAGATGATACGATCAGCGGGGGGAGCCTCTCCCCAGTAGTCTGGGTTCCGAGCCAACTCGATCTGGCTGCCCTTCACCCACCTCTCCAGTATGTATGGGCCCGTCCCAACTGGATCCAAGCCGAAGTCGTCATCACCAACCTCTGCATGGTGCTTTGGGGGGAGAGCTGCAGCTGAACGTGCAAGAAAGCTAAGAAATGGTGAATACGGCATATTCAGATGGACACGTACCGTGTAGTCATCCACTATCTCCAAATCCGCTTCTAGTCCTTCCGCTAGCATGAACGCGTAGGAAGGGGATTCAAAATGCTGAGTGATTGAGTAGACTGCTGATTCTGCATCAAACGGTTCGCCATTCGTGAAGCTGACGCCTTCCCGTAACCTCAACTCCAAAGTCACATCATCGATCCACTCCCAGCTCGTGACTAGTCCCGGCAATATTTCACTTCCGTCAGCAGAGAAATACACCAGTTGTTCCAAGATGTGTGTCCAAACAGACTGCTGGTCGGCATTAGTGTTGTTCAATCCGCTGAGGGTCACTGGATCGATATTAAGGCCAACCGTAATGATCTTCTCGGCCTCGCCAAAGGCAGTCACGCTCAAAACAACTAGGAGTACCAACCCTAGCATTACCAAAAGGACATTCTTTCCCGTGATTACTCGCATTCTCGCCTCCTTACTATGATATCTTCTTTGTTATGGCACCCTTTTCCGACATCTTTCATTTTCATCACAGCCCACGGATTACGAGAATCCTTCAGCCTCTCCTGTACTCCTCACCTCCTTTCCTCTACTCTCTCAACGCAATTGCAGGTTCAACACAGAAAAATTCGTGGCTCCTCATAGTGCTTACGGACCGCCTTGTAGGCCAATTTTTCATCCTTATTCCTAATTGCACTAAAGATGTGCTCATGTATCTGAATAGAGCTCTCAATTTTTTCCTGCCAGTAACCTTTGAGCATCTCATTTAGTAATCTCTGACTCGTGGTCTTCCAGAGAGAGGTCATCGCGCTCTCGATAATGGGATTCTTAGAGGCTTTAGCTATGACTGAATGAAAATCTAGATTTGCCTCAAGATATCCTTCAAAGTCTCTCTCTTTAGCCTTAGCACGCATCTGGTCTAACGCGTATTGGAGCTGTTTAATATCCTCGGCAGTTGCGTTCCGTATTACCAGTTCTACTATAGCCATTTCTAGGACATTCCTAGCCTCAAAGATCTTCAAAGGGCTCTCGCTCTCCTCCAGGATGGGGAGGATTTGTGCTTCGATATTGATATCCTCCACTGACTTTTTAACATATGCCCCATTGCCAACCTTGCTCTGAACTATGTTAAGCACTTGGAGAGCGCTCAGAGCTTCGCGAATGGAATTCCTGCTCACTCCCATTTTTTCTGCAAGAACGCGCTCGGGGGGAAGTTTACTCCCAGCTTGATAGACTCCCTCTTCAATCGCTTTTAGGATTTGCTCAGCGACGTAAAGAGGTTTTTTCTTAGCTTCTATCTTTTCGAAGACCATCAATCCTCCTTGGTTTTGGCCCTATTGTTGGATGGCCCTACCAATTATTCTACCGCATCTTAATCCCGCCGTCAACCCTTAGGATAGTCGTATGCCGGTACAGCATTACCAAGCAGAGACGGTGATAAAGAATGTGGTTGAGAAATGTGGTACCCCTAGAGCGGAGAAATAGCCTTCAGAATAGATCCCAAAGATAGGATTACCCATAGGTTTACTCTGTTTCGGACGTTTTTTGGGCTTGGTCGGTGCGAAATTGCGGGGAGGTGGTGAGAAGGGCCCAGCTGCTACTAAGAAAAAGAAGAGACAGCCAATTCTCCGCATCTAGAATCGTTGCCCAGGCAAAAGCCGGCCGATATACTCGGCGAGGAAGGATGCAAAGATGGTGAAGAATCTGGGGACAATCGGTGTGATCGCTGGAGGGGATTCGCCGGAGCGGGAGGTCTCGCTCACCTCCGGACGCCAGGTCCACGCCGCGTTGGAAAAGCTCGGCTACCGTGCCAAGAAAATCGACATCGAGTCACTCGATGACCTTGTGCCGGGTCTGCGTGGGATCGACGTCGCCTTCAATTGTCTCCACGGCGGGAGCGGCGAGAATGGAGTGGTCCAACTTCTCCTCGACGTCCTTGGGATTCCCTACGCTGGGTCGGGCCCACTGGCAAGTGCATTGGCGATGGATAAGCCGCGCGCAAAGGCGGTCCTTGTTGCGAAGGGGCTCGCGGTGCCAAGGTGGCAGCTCTATCGTGACAACGATCTTGAAGCGTTCTTTGAAACGGCCCGCAACGAATTCGGATTGCCGCTTGTGATCAAGCCTTGCGATCAGGGTTCAAGCGTCGGGGTTCAGATCGTCGAAGATAGCACTAAACTGGTGGAAGCAGCCACGCAGACGCTCTCTCAATTTGGCGCGCTGTTCGTTGAGGAATACATCCCCGGGCGCGATCTGACCGCAGGGATCTTGCTTGTCGACGGAGAAGAAAAAGCCCTTCCCCTGGTCGAGATGCGCCCCAAGAACCGCTTCTACGACTACGAAGCAAAGTACACGAAAGGGATGACCGAATTTCTCGTTCCTGCCCCCCTTCCCGAGGAGACGGCGCGACCAGTACAGGATGCCGCTCTCATCGCGCATCGGTGTCTTGGCTGTTACGGGTTTTCTCGCGTCGATCTGCGGTTGGGCGAAGAAGACATCCCGTATGTTCTCGAGGTGAACACCCTTCCCGGTATGACTCCAACAAGTGACCTGCCGCAGGCAGCGGCTGCGGTTGGAATTGACTTCCCGCAATTGGCGGAAGCGATGCTGCAAACTGCTTTTAAGGAGGTGCAAAAATGAAGATCAAATGGGTCGGACACGCATGTTTCCTGATTGAGGGCAAAGAAGGACGGGTCATGACCGACCCGTACGGTGAATCTATTCCCTATCGGCCGCCCGATTACACTGCCGATGTGATCACGGTGAGCCACGATCACTTCGATCACAATGCAGTTGAGAGGGTGAAGGGAAGCCCGACCGTGATCCGTGGGGAAGGGACGCACAGCGCCGCAGGGATTCATTTCCAGGGGATCGCGAGCTTCCACGACGAAAGCGGCGGTACAAAACGAGGAGCCAACACGATCTTCACGTTTGAGATGGAAGGTTTGAAGATGGCCCACCTCGGCGACCTCGGGGAGGCGATGAGCGATGAGAAAATGGCAACGCTCGGGGAGGTCGAGGTCCTGTTTGTACCGGTCGGCGGACACTTCACGGTCGGGCCGGACGAGGCAGCAGCCTTGGTCAAAAGGCTTCCCAACCTCAAGGTCGTCATTCCGATGCACTTCAAGACCGACCGACTCGGGGATAACTTCCCCATTGCGCCGGTGGACAACTTTGCGCGCAAGATGCAAAATGTCAAGCGAATCGGAAGCTCGGAGGTCGCCCTTTCCCGGGAGAGCCTCCCTGTGCAACAGGAGGTGTGGATCCTAGACTATGCCTAACCTATCACGAAGAACGTGTGAGCTTTCCTTCTCGCCAATCCGCAAGCTCTTTCCCCTTGCAGCGAAGGCGAAACAGGAGGGCAAGACAGTCTATCACCTGAACATCGGACAGCCGGATATCCCGACCCCGCAGGCGTTCATGAACGGGGTTCGAAATGCCAACATAGAAGTCCTTGCCTACAGCCCCTCCCCTGGGTTACCGGAGACCCTGGAGGCGCTGCGGGGCTACTACGCTCATCACGGGATCGATCTTGCCACCGACGAGCTTTGCGTGACGATTGGTGGTAGTGAGGCATTTACGTTCGCCATGAAGGCGGCGATGGATGCTGGAGATGAGGTCATCATCCCTGAGCCGTTCTACCCGAACTATCGCGGCTACGCTTGCTTGACGAACGTGAACGTAGTACCCATCACGACCTATGCCGAGGAAGGATTCCACCTCCCAAGCTTGGAGGCGATCGAAGCGAAGATCACCGCACGGACGCGCGCGATTCTGTTCTCCAATCCCGGAAACCCTACCGGCGTCGTGTACACCAAAGAGGAGCTAGAACGGGTTGTTCAGTTGGCCCTCAAGCATGACCTGTTCGTGATATCAGACGAGGTCTACCGTGAGTTTGTCTACGAGGGAACGGCGGTCTCCGTCTTCGACTTCCCCGAGCTGCGTGAGCACGCCATTCTGGTGGACAGCATCTCCAAGCGGCTCTCCGCCTGTGGGGCGCGAATCGGAGCGATCGCCAGCCACAACCAAGAAGTGATGTCTGCAGCGAACAGGATGGCCCAGGCGCGGCTGTCGCCGCCGACCTTCGGTCAGCTTGGGTTGGTGGCTTTTCTCAAGGATCCTCAACACCAGGGGGTCATTGACACGATGATCGCCAAGTTCAGAGCCCGCCGCGACACGCTGTACGAAGCGCTCCAAGAGATCCCGGGGATTATTTGCGAAAAGCCGGCCGGAGCGTTCTACGTGATCGCCAAGCTCCCGATCGACGACTCAGAAGAGTTCGCTCGCTATCTTTTGACCGACTTCGATCGCGATGGGGAAACGGTGATGGTCGCCCCGGCGACCGGATTCTATCACACACCGGGCATGGGAACCGACGAGGTGCGAATCGCCTACGTCCTGGAAGAGGAGAAGCTCCGCCGCGCCGCTTGGGTGCTGAGGGAAGGAATCGCTTCATTCCAGGAAGCGCGAAAGAAGGTGGCAAGCCCAACATAGGGTGGGAGCATCCAAAGATCGCCTCGATAAGCTCGTAACGCAGCGGCGCTTGGTCCGCAGCCGCTCACGCGCCCAGCGCATGATCATGGCCGGCCGGATCCGCGTCGATGGACACACCGTGTATCGGCCCGGTCACATGGTGGATCCCGAGGCAATGATCGAAATTGTCGCCCCTGCACCCTACGTCAGCCGCGGTGGGGAAAAACTGGAAGGGGCCCTCACCGCTTTTCGCATCGATCCCACCGGCAGGGTCTGTCTGGACATCGGCAGTGCCACCGGAGGGTTCACCGACTGCCTTCTGCAGCACGGCGCCGAGCGCGTGCACTGCGTGGACGTGGGAAAGGGCCAGCTCGACTGGCGACTCCGAAACGACCGTCGTGTCGTGGTGCGCGAAGGGCTCAATGCCCGCTACCTCACCTCAGAGGATATTGGTGAATCGGTCGATCTGGTCACGATCGATGTCTCGTTCATTTCACTTCGACTGATCCTTCCACCGCTTTGTGCGCTCGTTAATAAAAAGGGGGATCTGGTCGCTCTGGTCAAGCCGCAGTTTGAGGCAGGCCGGGAGAAGGTGAGCAAGGGTGGCGTCGTCAGGGACCCCACGGTGCATCTGGACGTTCTCGAGAATTTACAGACGTTTGTCGAGGAAGAGACCCCTTGGGAACTTGTTGCAGCCACGTTCTCCCCGCTTCGTGGCCCGGCAGGGAACATCGAGTTCTTCTTTCACCTGTGCCGCAACGCCCCGAATGACACAAGCGGCCGCTTGCCTGTTGACCTAACTTGTGTGGTCGCACAGGCGCACACCATCCTGATTGAGAACACCTCTTCGAGAAACCGCATCAATTCTCAAGACAAAAAATAGAAAAGGGGGAAGCAACCGACCTCCCCCGGGTCCTCGCTTGCTGTCTGCGCGAGTGAATTATCAACGCAGACTTTAGGCCTTTTACCGCTTCTTTGCTTTCTTGGCGACAGTTGTTTTCAGATTTTTCCCTGGCTTGAAGGCTGGCACCACTTTTGCCGGAACGTTGATCTTCCTTCCAGTTTGCGGGTTCATTCGGGTTGTCGCCTTGCGGGGTCTAACCTCAAACTTGCCGAACCCGGTCAGATTGACCGGCTCGCTTGACGCCAACGCTTTCGTGACCAGATCGATCATCCCGTCGATTGCCTTGTACGCGTCCTTCTTGGTCAGGCCTGCCTTCTTCGCCAGCTTCTCCGCGAACTCTGCCTTGTTCATACCCTACCCCCTTTGGCAAATAAATTCGAACCAGTATAGCAGCAGAAGGGCACTTTGCCAAGATGTCGCATTGACACATCAATTGTTAAACGAATTCTTAACCTGTTCAGACGGCAGTCCCGAAGGATGATATCGCTGACTTCAACAGTGTTTCGTGCAGTATTGACAACCTTGTTCTTTGGATTTGTGCATTCACTGCGGACGTTCAAAGGCCTCAGTGATTTTAGCGGGGATCTTTCGGGGACGCTTTGTCTCGCTTTGCCAGCGCAGCCTTGATTGAGTGTTTATAAACAATTGAAAAGTCCTTTGTCGGTATGGGAGTGAAATTTGACAACCGGTGCCGCGATGCGACAGAGTGCAGTAGCTTTCCTATTCAGGGGTGATAAATGATGAAGCGCAAGGGTCGAGCAGTGCTGGCGATTGTCGTTCTCCTTTCGGCAGGGCTTCTCACTGGCTGTTTTTTGAACATTTTTCAGACTGCGCGCACAGTCGGGCAGGGGAATGTCGCCTTGGCCATTGGAATGGGGGTTTTGAACATGGCCATAGGGGACGACAACAATTGGATGCTCACTCCCCAAGGGCGACTCTCCATCGGGCTTGCCGACAGCGTTGATTTGGGAGTCCGCGGCGGCGGGATGTTCAGCCTCACCACCGGCGAGTTGGGATTCCTTGGCGCTGTTGGAGATGTCAAGGTCTCCTTGTTTCACGATCCAGAGTCCCTCTCGCTAGCTTTGGGCTTTGGCGGCGGCTACAACATGGGGACGTTCGGCTGGGGGCTGGAAGGGTCGATCTACCTGGACAGCAACCTCCGATTTCTCCCGATCTACTTCGTCTACCGCCCCCTGTTTCCGCTTGCAGGGGATGGAGTGACAATACTGCACCAACTGGGCGGAGGGCTTCACCTTGCCCTCTCGGATACCGCACGGCTGTTGATCGAGGTGGATTACTGGGAGGGAATCATCAGCGTTGGTATCAGCTTGGAGATTCTGCTTTAATCGGGTGCTTCCTAGGAGACGTTCTGCTCACGCAGTGCGGCGATGATCTTGCGGTCGGCGGTGGGAAAAGCGTACTGATCAACATCCTTCAACGAGACCCAGCGCCATTCCTCAACGTCGATTGTCTGTGGGTTGCCGTTGGTATGCAGGCAATGGAAGGTATGCAAAGTGACGCGAAAGTGCGAGTAGGCGTGCTTGACAGTGACAAAGGGCTCTTGAATCGCGACTTCGATCCTTAATTCCTCCCACAGTTCACGTCTAAGACATTCCTCCAACGTTTCCCCGGACTCCTGGTGCCCGCCGGGGAATTCCCACAGACCGCCCAGCATGTCATCCGCCTTGCGCTTGGTGATCAACAGTTTCGCCTCCGGCGATTGGGGTCGATCCCACACCAGGCCGGTGGCGATGGAGTAGTGAGGGATTCGCTTGCGTTTTGACCGTACCGGCAACTCCGCCTCTCGACCTTCGCAATGAGCCAAGCAATCGGATGCGAGCGGGCAGCCGTCGCAACGTGGCATCTGCACCGTACAGAGAGTCGCGCCAAGATCCATCAACGCTTGGTTTGCGAGACTCGCCTTCCCAGTGGGTATGAGAGTACGAGCTATCCTCCACAACTTTTTGCGGGTCGGGCCTTTTTTCGGGTCCGTCTCGATCAGGAAAAGACGGCACAGGACGCGAATCACGTTTCCATCCAAAACCGGCTCGTCTTTGCCAAACGCGATGCTAGCAATTGCACCCGCGGTATATCGGCCAATTCCAGGCAATTTGAGTAATTCTTTGTAGGTACTCGGAAGTTGACCGCCGCGCTCTTCTAGGACCTGCTTTGCCGCGCGATGGAGATTCTTTGCCCGCGCGTAATACCCGAGTCCTTCCCAAGCCTTCAGCACGTCATCGAGGCGGGCCTCGGCCAACGTCTTGATATCGGGGAAGCAGGCCACGAAACGTTCGTAGTAGGGCAACGCTGTCGGCACTTGCGTCTGTTGGAGCATGACCTCCGAGATCCAGATTGCGTAGGGATCTGTTGTACGGCGCCAGGGAAGGTCCCGTTGATGAACCTTATACCAGGCAAGCAACGCCTCTTGGATGGACGCGATCTGCTCATGCGAGGGGTGAAACATCATGTCTGATCAGCTTTTTTAAAGCGATCGCGAACAAGCAGGCTCATGTAATCGCCGACCATAGCGACATCTTCCAGAGCGAGCGTTGCTCGCACGATCTCGTCAAGCCGCGACTCAGTCATCACGCCTTGCGCGTTGGCACGGAACTTCCCGATCAGCTCCTCGTCGGAGAGCGGCCGTTCGGCACGGCCTTTGGCGAAATCTTCTTGCTTGGTGAAGCGGTCACCGTCTTTTGTCGTGACAGTGACGATGGCCCGCTTCACCCCCGGAAAGAGGGCGTCGATCTGCGGATCGGCGATCACTTTGATCTTTCCGAGAAGCTCCCACACGAACGGATCTTTAAGCGCCTCTTCGGTGAAATCGGACGGAAGGACGTTCCCCTTGGTCACCGCAACCGCGATGCAATATGGAAGCGAGTGGTCGGCCGTCTCCTTGGTGGTCGGCTGGTACTTGCTCGGATCGGAGAGGATTTCCGCTCCACGCGTTGTCGTCTTGATCAAGACCTCCTCGACGGCGTGTGGATCGATGCGATTCTCTTGCATGACCTCAAGCGTCGCGGTGATCGGCTGGTGGGTGAGGGCCTCGGTCGGGAACGCCTTGTACCCGCATTCGGTGATGAGATACTTCTCGCCGAGGCCGTCCAACAGAACGTCAGCGTCCCAGCTGACGTTGTGAATGACCTCGAAGGCTCCTTCCTTGCCCTCGAACACCTCCACCGGCCCGGTGTATCCGGTTGCCGTGAGCATCGCCGCACGGACACCGGCCTCGGTGGCCATCGGATCGGCGGTGTTCTTCATGTTGGTGAGATGTCCCGCGACTACACCCCCCAGGGTGAAGTGGCTCGATCCGCTTATTCCTACGGCAGCGACCGCCTCGTCCTCGGAGAGGCCGAGCATCCTTGCGGCGACGAGCGGGCTGACAAACTGGGTGAGACTGGCGTGGTGCCAACCGACCTCACGGATCCCCGGATCGGCGGCCAGGCACAGCCGCATCTCAAGCTCGTAGGCGATCACCGCGCCCACAATGAGGTCTTTGCCGCTCGACTGTTTGAATTCGCCGGCCGCCAGCGCCGCAGGGATGATGTCCGATGGATGGGAGGGATCCTGCTTCCAGTAGATGTCGTTGTAGTCCATGGCGCGGACGAGCAGGGAATTCATCAGTGCGGCGTTGGCCATGTTCGTCTTCGTGCCGTGGCCGATGATCGACGCCTGCTCGTGCCCACCCAGCTCCTCGATGTAGCGATAGGCGGCCCGCATGTCCTCCAAATCGACGGCGGCGAGCGCACAGCCGACGCTGTCAAGCAGAAATCGCTTGGCCTCCCTGCGTGCCGGATCGGGGATTCCCTCGTAGGAAAGTGACAAGGCAAACTGCGCCATTCTTCGGCTGATCGATTCCATCGAATCCTCCTAGAAAATAGCCGAGGCGATTGCCTCCGCCATCTGTGTCGTTGAAGCCGTTCCACCCATATCGTAGGTGCGGATGCACCCCTCTGCGATGACCTGCGCGACCGCGCTCTCTATCTTTTGCGCCTTTTCGCGCTCGCCGAGGTAGTCGAGCATCATCTTGGCAGCACGGATGGTGGCAATCGGGTTCACTTTGTTCTGTCCCGCGTACTTGGGGGCCGACCCGTGCGTCGGCTCGAAAACGGCGTAGGTATCGCCGATATTGCCAGCGGCGGCAAAACCGAGCCCACCGACGATCTGCGCGGCGAGATCGGAGATGATGTCGCCAAACATGTTCGACGAAGCGAGCACGCCGTAGTCCTGTGGATTCTTGACCAACCACATGCACATTGCATCGACGTTTGTCTCCCACAGCTCGATTCCCGGATAGTCTTTGGCGATCACCCGCGCCTCGCAAATCATCAGACCGGAGGTCTCCCGAATCACGTTCGGCTTCTCCACCACGGTGACGGTTGGGTAGCCGTACTCCTTGGCGTAGTCGAACGCGTCACGGAGGATCGTCTGACAGCCCTTGCGCGTGAAGATTCGAGTGGAAATCGCCATGTCTTCGTTGGCCACCTTCTCGAAACGTTGCATCTTGGGATGAGCCGCGAGGGCACGCCGCACCGCGTCGGGAACGGGGTGAAACTCGACCCCGGCATACAGGCCTTCCGTGTTCTCACGGAAGACGACCAGGTCGATGTCGTCGCGCAGGTTGAGAGGGTTTCCGGGATAAGCCTTGCACGGGCGCAGGTTCGTGTGTAGATTGAACAGCTGCCTCAAACCCACGATCGGGCTCGAGTACGCCAACCCCTTGCCTTGCAGCTCTGGTGCCAGTTCGGCCGTCGCCTCGTCTTTCGGTTTGGAGGTGATCGCGCCGAACAGGCAGGCATCCGTGGATTTCAACAACTCGATCGTCCGGGGCGGAAGAGGATTCCCTTCAGACTTCCAGAACTCCCATCCGACGTCGCCGGGGATCGTCTCCGCATCGAAGTCGACCTTTTCCAGGACAAGCCTCGCCGCCTCAAGTACATCTGCGCCAACCCCGTCACCCGGAAGCCAAGCAATCGTGTATTTCGCCATTCTCCCCCCTTCGTGCCGCGTGCTGATTGTCGTATTATATCCTTGAATTGAGCTTCCCGCTTACGTCTCTCAAAAGCGATCACGTGGCGTTTCGAAGAATCTTGGGCAACCTACAAGATCTTGATACCATCTGCTGGATGCACTGCGGCGGAGCATACGGTGAAGTCGATGGAAGCGGAGGACCCATGACGCACAAAGAACTCGCGGCGGAAGCTATCCGATCGGCCAAGCAGAGGATCGCCCACATCGTGCTTAAGACTCCATTGATCGAAAGCCCCGAGTTGACAGAGCGCACCGGCGCCTCCGTCTTTCTCAAACTCGAAGGATTGCAGCCGACCGGCTCGTTTAAGATCCGCGGTGCCGCCAACAAGATGCTCAACCTCACCTCAGAAGAAAAAGCCCGAGGCGCCATTGCCGTCTCCACCGGCAACCACGGCCTCGCCGTGGCCTACGTGGCGAGAAAGCTCGATCTGCGCGCCGTGATCTGCCTCTCGGAGGGTGTTCCCAAAAACAAGGTCGACGCCCTGGAAGATCTCGGTGCGGAGATCGTCATTCACGGTGCGAGCTACGACGAGGCGATGACGCACGCCTGCATCCTGCAGAAGGAACAGGGATTGACGATGATCCACCCGTTCGACGACCCCCTTGTCATCGCTGGTCAAGGGACTATTGGCTTGGAGCTGCTGGAGGACCTCCCCGCAATCGAGACGGCCATCGTGCCGCTCTCCGGAGGCGGGCTCATCTCGGGGATTGCATTTGCGCTGAAATCGGCAAAACCTGGCGTTCGAGTGGTTGGTGTCTCGATGGACCGCGCGCCGGTGATGGTCCACAGTTTACGGGCAGGGAAAGTGATCGAGATGGAAGAGGAGGAGACCCTCGCCGATGCGCTAGTCGGAGGGATCGGACCGATCAATCGCTACACCTTCCGCATGTGTCAGGAACTCGTCGACGAGACGGTCCTGGTCTCGGAAGAGGAGATCGCCGAAGCGATGGCCTTTGTCTTGGTGAAGCATCACATCGCTGTCGAGGGAGGCGGTGCCGTGGGGATCGCCGCACTGCTTAACGACAAAGTACAAGAGCTGGGTCAGAATGTGGCCGTGGTGCTCAGTGGAGGAAACGTGGACTCATCCCTGCTTCTGGAAGTGACGAAGCGCTGTCGCCATGAACGGCAGTGGATTTGAGGGTGAGTTGTCGCAGACAATGACGGCAGATTGGGATCGCGAAGACGAACTGAAAAACGAAAGGGGAACAAAAAAATGGCTGCATTTCAACCGTTCGACATGGAACGGATGATGTCCAAATGGGAAAACGTGGTGGCTTACAATCTATCAGAGAGCGGGGTGTATCCGACCACGATCAGCGAACTGGTCGATGATCCGGTAGTGATCGAGGACCTGCTAGCAACCGAGCTCGGTTATGCTCAAGGAAACGGCATCTTGGAGCTGCGCGAGCATGTCGCGGCCCTCTATCCCGGTGCCGGCCCGGACCACGTGCTCGTCACCGTCGGGTGCGCGGAAGCCAATTTCAACGCAATCCACACGCTCCTTGCGCCAGGCGATGAGGCCGTCGTGATGCTGCCCAATTACATGCAAGTTTGGGGTGTTGCCCGCAATCTCGGCGTGCAGGTTAAACCCTTTCATCTCAAGGAGGAGCTGGGCTGGTCCCCGGATCTCGATGAGTTAAACGACGCCGTGACGAAGCGGACGAAACTCATCGCCGTCTGCAACCCCAACAATCCCACCGGCTACATCCTCACCGAAGCGGAGATGGAGGCGGTCGTCGCCGCCGCTGAGCGGGTAGGGGCGTGGCTTCTCGCCGACGAAGTCTACAGCGGCGCCGAGCGGCTGACCGATACCCCAACTCCGTCCTTCTGGGGTCGGACCGACCGAGTCCTCGCGATGGGCAGCCTGAGCAAGGCCTACGGCCTTCCCGGCCTTCGCATCGGCTGGGTCGTCGGGCCGCCTGATATCGTTGATGAGATCTGGGCCCGGCACGAATACACGGCGATCAGCACCACCGTGCTCGCCAACAAGCTCGCAGCGATTGCACTGTCTCCACAGGTGCGGCCACGGCTTCTGAAGCGGGCGCGGGAATACATCCGTCGCGGTTACCCCATCCTCGAGGACTGGTTGAACGCGCACCAAGGCGCCTTCACCATGATCCCGCCGCAGGCGGCAGCGATCGCCTTTGTCAGATACAGCCTCGACATTAACTCTACAAAACTGGTAGAGCGATTGATGAACGAGAAGAGCGTGTTCATCGTGCCGGGAGATCACTTCGGCATGGATCGTTATCTACGGATCAGTTTTGGGCTGCCCCCCGACTACCTTCGTCCGGGGCTCGATCGCATCCACGAGCTGATCGCGACATTGTAGGCACGTCTAGAACATTAGCAGGGAGGCTTGGCTACGATGGCGATTTTGAAGCTGCGCGAGGAGGAGATCCGCCGGGCCGTGACGGCGGCCGAAGCGGTGGACGCCATCGAGGAAGCCTTCGCTGCCCTTGCTCGGGGCGAGGCGCGGCTGCCCGATGTGATCAACCTCGACATCCCCGAGGCCCACGGCGAGGTGCACGTGAAGGGCGCTCACCTCAAGGGCGCGCCCGTTTTCGTGATCAAGATCGCCTCGGGATTCTACGACAATCCAGAGAAGGGCCTGCCGTCCGGAAGCGGGCTGATGCTCGCCTTCGACGCGACGACCGGCTTTCCGGCGGCACTGCTGCTCGACAACGGCTACCTGACCGATCTGCGCACCGGCGCCGCAGGCGCGGTGGCGGCGAAGTTCTTGAGCAAGCCGGTTCTGGACAAAGTCGCGGTCATCGGCACAGGGATTCAGGCGCGTTTCCAGCTGCGGGCGCTGGCCGTGGTTCGTGACATCACGCGCGTGGCAATGTGGGGCCGCACTAAGGCACATGCGGAACAGGCCGCCGAAGAGATGGCGGACGAGTTGGGCGCGGACGTGCGGGTTGCCCCCAGCATCGAGACTGCGTTGCGGGGTGCCGACCTCATCATCACCGTCACTCCGAGCCGCGAACCGCTGATTGAGGCCGGGTGGGTGGAACGCGGATCTCATATCACCGCTGTCGGCTCCGACGGGCCGGACAAGCAGGAGCTGGACGTGGCGGTGCTCGACCGGGCTACTTTGATCGTCGCCGATCGCCTGAGCCAGTGTCTGCGACTCGGAGAGATCCACCATGCCGTGAAGGCGGGGGTGATTAGCGCCGAGGACGTCGCCGGAGAACTGGGCCAGGTGATCATCGGCCAAGTATCAGGCCGCACGGATGAGCATCAAATCACGGTGTGCGATCTGACCGGGGTCGGCGTGCAGGACGCAGCGATCGCCACGCTCGCAATCCAAAAGGCGAAGCAAATGGGATTGGGAGAACCGATCGAAGCCTAGCAAGAGATTTCTTGTGGACGCTAGTGTCTCGTCTGGATATTAAGTGAACGGAAAATGGCCTCAGCTGGCTTGG
>CAZOUO010000025.1:0-23362 GCA_964582975.1 uncultured Thermotogae bacterium
GGCCGATACCAAGGAGCGCGCCGAGCACGTGATGTTGGTCGATCTGGGACGAAACGACCTCGGACGGGTCTGTCAGTACGGAACCGTGTGTGTCCCTGAAATGATGGTCATCGAACGCTACTCCCATGTCATGCATATTGTCTCCGGCGTCCAAGGCGAGCTGAATCCCGGGGTTGACGCGTTTGACCTCATGCGCGCCGTGTTTCCTGCGGGAACCGTTTCCGGGGCGCCAAAGGTTCGCGCCATGGAGATCATCGCTGAACTGGAGGGCGAACGTAGAGGCCCGTACGCAGGTGGTGTTGGCTATTTCAGCTACTCCGGTGATATGGATACCTGCATCACCATCCGCACAATCGTCATGCAGGGTGACACGGTCTACGTCCAGGCCGGGGCCGGCATCGTCGCCGATTCCGATCCGACGCGCGAATACCACGAGACACTCCACAAGGCTCAGGCGCTCGCTGAGGCTGTTCGCATCGCGGAGAGAGGCGAGGTGGTCCTGGAGAAAAGCGGAGGGTCGCAGACGGAAGCGGAGGGAGGTGAACCATGATCGTCGTCATCGACAATTACGATTCCTTTACCTACAACTTGGTTCAATACCTCGGCGAACTGGGGGCCGAAATTGCAGTCTACCGCAACGATCGAGTAACCCTCGAGGAATTTGAGGCCCTCGCCCCCTCTCACATCGTCATCTCACCCGGACCGGGTCGACCGGAAGATAGCGGCATCTCCCCCGAGGTGGTGCGCCGCTTCTACGAAAAAGTCCCCATCCTCGGGGTGTGCTTGGGCCACCAGGCGATCGCGTACGCCTTTGGTGGAACCATTGGGCAGGCCCCTGTTCTGATGCACGGGAAGACCTCAAAGATCTACCACGCCTCGCAGGGGATCTTTGCCAACTTCCCCAGCCCGTTCACTGCCACCCGCTATCACTCCTTGATCGTGGAGGAACCCGTACCGGCTGAGCTAGAAGTGACCGCATTTACCACCGCAGGCGAGGTGATGGCGTTGCAACATCGCAACCTCCCGGTGTACGGTGTACAGTTTCACCCCGAATCGATTCTGACCCCCGATGGGAAGCGACTCCTGAGCCGTTTTCTCGGGGAAAGCGGTAGTGAAAAGACAGAGGTGGCCGATGGACATTAAAAAAGCGCTTGCCCTCCTCGTCGAAGGACACAGCCTGACAGAATTTGAGGCTGAAGCCGTGATGGAGCAAATCATGGCCGGAGGCGCCACGCCCGCTCAAATCGGCGGATTCTTGAGCGCGCTGCGGGCGAAGACGGAAACTATAGAAGAGATCACCGGGTTTGCTCGCGCCATGCGCCGCAACGCCATCACTGTGCCGACACGCCGCCGTCCGTTGGTCGATGTCTGCGGCACGGGTGGGGACGGAAGCGGGACGTTCAACATTTCCACCGCGGTTGCCTTTGTTATCGCCGGGGCGGGCCTTGCCGTGGCCAAGCACGGGAACCGCTCGGTGTCGAGCAAGTGCGGAAGTGCCGACGTCTTAGAGACTCTGGGCGTTCGCTTGAACCTCGCACCAGAGGATGTTGGCACCTGCATCGATGAGATAGGGATCGGCTTTCTCTACGCGCCGCAACTCCATCCGGCAATGAAGCACGCCATCGGACCACGACGGGAGATGGGAATCCGGACAGTGTTCAACATCCTCGGTCCCCTCACTAATCCGGCCGGAGCGCACGTACAGGTGCTCGGGGTGTACGATGAGGCGCTCACCGAAGTGATGGCGCGGGTGTTGCGGGCGTTGGGTTGTGAGGCGGCGTTCGTCGTGTACGGTGGCGGCGGATTGGATGAGCTATCAACAATCGGGCCGAACAAGGTGTCACAGCTACGTGACGGCGAGATTCACACCTTCACGTTGGACCCTCAATCTTTGGGGCTGCCGGGCACCACCCATGCCGATCTGAGAGGGGACGACGCAGAGGTGAACGCCGCCATCATCGAGGACATTCTTACCGGTAACCCTGGTCCCAAGCGTGCCGTGGTGCTCTTGAACGCCGCCGCCACGCTGGTCGCGAGCAATGCAGCGCCCAACCTCTCTGCTGGGCTGAAGTTAGCGGCGGAGAGCATCGATTCAGGAGCGGCAAAAGCCAAACTCGATGCCCTGATCGCCTTTACCAAGGAGAGAAAAAAGCTGACATGATCCTCGACGAAATCTTGGCCCATAAACAGGAAGAAGTAGCGCAAGCGCGCCGCAACACTGCCCTTGTCGCGGTGAAGGCTTGCGCCGCGAAGCAGGCCCCAGCGCTTGACTTCGCCTCGGCGTTGCAGGCTGAGGGAGTCTCCCTTATTGCAGAGGTGAAGAAGGCCTCACCGTCCAAGGGAGTACTGCGTTCCGACTTTCACCCCCTGTTTCTTGCGACGGCCTACGCTGCACACGGTGCGGCCGCGATCTCCGTGCTCACCGACGTGCGTTTCTTCCAAGGCAATCTTCAAACCCTAACCGCTATTAAAGCAGCGCTTCAGAAGGCGGGCCGGGTGGTCCCACTGTTGCGCAAGGATTTCATCATCGATCCATACCAGGTCTACGAAAGCCGTGCCGCCGGTGCCGATGCCCTGCTTCTCATCGCAGCTGTTCTACCCGACGAGGTGCTTGCAGAGTTGCTCTCGCTCACGCACAGGCTCGGGATGACCGCATTGGTGGAGGTTCACGATGAACAGGAGGTTACGCGTGCGTTGCCATTTCAACCGCGTGTCGTGGGGATCAATAACCGCGATCTCCGCGATTTCAGCGTCGATCTGACGCGCTTCGAGCGGCTGCGACAGCTTCTCCCTGACGGTGTCATCGCCGTGGCCGAGAGCGGGATTCAGACTGCTGCCAATGTTCGCCGGCTGGCGAAGGCGGGCGCCAATGCGGTGCTGGTCGGTGAGGCGCTGGTCACCGCGTCTGATGTGGGAGAGAAGGTTCGGGAACTTGTGGAAGGCACGGTGTCATGACCCGGGTGAAGATTTGTGGGATCACTTGCCCTGAGGATGGCCTGGCTGCCGCCGGAGCCGGAGCCGACTTGTTGGGCTTCGTGTTCTATCCGCCAAGCCCACGCTATGTGGAACCCGTCCGAGCTGCAGAGATCATTAACATCGTTCGGCACGTCACTTCCACCGTACAGTTTGTCGGTGTCTTCGTGAACGAGGGGCTTGCCACCTTGCAGCAGACGGTGACACGCTGCGGCCTGGATTACGCCCAACTCCACGGCACGGAAACTCCTGAGCTGACAGCCGCCCTGATGCATCGTGGAATCAAGGTCATCAAGGCGTTTCGCATCCGGGATAGAACCTCCCTGGCTGAGATCGATCGCTATCGGGCCACAGCCTATCTGTTGGATGGCTATGCCCCGGATCAACCGGGCGGAACCGGGAAGACCTTCGACTGGAGCCTGGCTTGTGAAGCCAAGGGATTTGGTCCGATCCTTCTGGCAGGTGGATTGACTCCCGAGAACGTGTCACAAGCGGTTCAAGCAGCCCATCCATGGGGGATAGACGTCTCAACCGGCGTCGAGAAAGCGCCGGGGCGCAAGGACCACGACATGCTGCGGCGGTTCATCACAGCTGCGAAAGGCCTCCCGGGTCAGAAACCCCAACAAAAGCCTACAACGCAAGAGGCGACCCAACGGCTTCCAGACGATCGTGGTTACTTCGGCCCCTTCGGCGGGAAGTTCGTCCCGGAGACGCTGATGCCCGCCCTTGAGGAGCTGGAGCACGCGTACAACGAAGCACGTTCGAACGAAGCTTTCCAAAACGAGCTGGAGAACCTGCTGCGAGAGTATGCGGGCAGGCCGACGCCGCTGTATCTTGCCAAGCGGCTTACTGATCACTGCAGTGGCGCCAGGATCTACCTAAAGCGGGAGGATCTCGCCCACACCGGCGCCCACAAGATCAACAACACCTTGGGCCAGGCCCTGTTGGCCCGTCGGATGGGAAAGCACCGGTTAGTGGCAGAGACGGGTGCCGGACAGCACGGGGTGGCGACCGCCACGGTCGCCGCTCTTCTTGGCATGGAGTGCGTCGTCTACATGGGCACGCAAGACATGGCCCGCCAATCCCCCAACGTAGAGCGCATGCTTCTTTTGGGTGCACAGGTGCGGCCGGTGGATAGTGGTAGCCGTACCCTCAAAGATGCGATCAACGAAGCGATCCGCGACTGGGTAACGAATGTGCGGACGACCTATTATCTGTTGGGCTCGGTCCTTGGACCGCATCCCTATCCCATGGTCGTGCGCGACTTCCAGACCGTCATCGGACGGGAGACGCGAGAGCAGATCCTCGCCGCAGAAGAGCGTTTGCCCAACTGTCTGATCGCCTGTGTCGGCGGTGGATCGAACGCCATCGGTATCTTCTATCCCTTTTTGGGCGATCCAGTGACAATGGTGGGTGTAGAAGCCGGGGGCCGCGGAATCGAAACCGGTGAGCACGCGGCGCGGTTCTCCGACCCGGACAAAGGACGCATCGGCGTGCTGCACGGAACTCGCTCCTACGTGCTGCAAGACGACGGCGGTCAGATCCTGTCCACCCACTCCGTCTCCGCTGGCCTGGATTACCCCGCAGTGGGACCCGAGCACTCCTACTTGAAGGCCCTAGAGCGAGTGGCCTACACCACCGCCACCGACGAAGAGGCGCTTGCGGCCTTTGAGCTGCTCTGTCAGATGGAGGGGATCATTCCTGCGTTGGAATCGGCCCACGCCGTTGCCGAGGCCGCCAAGCGCGCGCCCAAAATGACGTCTGAGCAGATCATCATCGTCAGCCTTTCCGGAAGAGGGGATAAAGACCTCGACACCGTGGTCAAAGCAAGGAAGGAAAGCCAATGATGGGAGGACGTGGCATCCAACGAATCGCTTTGGCCTTTGCGCGAACGCGGGCCGAAAACCGGGCCACCTTGATCCCCTATCTGACTCTGGGCCATCCTACCCCGGAGACGTCGCTTGAGCTGGCAGCGGCGGCCATCGCCGGCGGGGCCGATCTGCTCGAGCTCGGCGTGCCGTTCTCCGATCCCCTTGCCGACGGCCCGGTGATTCAACGCGCCACGCAGTCGGCGCTGAAACAGGGGGCCACAGTCGTCCGTTGTCTTGAATTGGCCCAGACGGTACGGCGGCGCGAGCCGGAAGTCCCCATCATTTTCATGGGGTACACCAACCCCATCTTCACCTACGGCGAAGACGCCTTTTGCCGCGCTTGCGCTATAGCGGGGGTGGATGGCCTGATCGTGCCGGATCTGCCGCCGGATGAAGGAGCCGAGCTGGAAGCCGCGTGTCAAGCCCACGACTTGGCACTGATTTATCTCTTGGCCCCCACCAGCACTCCCGAACGCGTCCAATTGGTGACGGAACACTCGCAGGGCTTCGTCTACCTCGTATCAGTCACCGGAATTACCGGCGCCCGTGATCGTCTACCGCCCGATCTTGCCGCCTTCGTGGAGCGAGTGCGTACGGTGACGAACAAACCGCTGGCAGTGGGCTTCGGAATCTCTACCCCGGAACAAGCGGGACAGGTGGCTGCCCTCGCAGACGGGGTCATCGTCGGCAGCGCGCTGGTTCGCCTCGCCGAACAGGAGAATGCAGTAGAAAAGGTGGAATCTTTCGTTGCTGAGCTGCGCGAGGCCACGGACCGTCAACCCACCAAAGAGTCGAGAGAGGTGAGGAGATAGTCATGTTGCGATTCCTGACCGCCGGCGAATCCCACGGCCCCTGCCTCACCGCGATTGTGGAGGGCCTCCCCGCAGGTCTTGCAGTGGATATCGAGGCGATCGACCGCGAGCTGAAACGACGTCAGAGCGGCTACGGCCGCGGCGAGCGGATGGCGATCGAGCGGGATCGCGCCGAGATCCTCGGTGGGGTAATCGCGGGCAAAACGACCGGCGCGCCAGTGGCGCTGCGCATCGAGAACAAAGACTGGCCCAACTGGCGCGACCGATGGATTGCAGGCAATCTGCCACGGCTGACTGTGCCGCGTCCCGGCCACGCCGACTACGCGGGGATGATCAAGTATGGCCTGGACGACGCGCGACCGGTGCTCGAGCGGGCCAGCGCGCGGGAGACCGCAGCACGAGTGGCGGTGGGTGCGCTGGCGAAGCAGCTGCACGCCGTCTTCGACATCGCCATAGGCAGTGTCGTCGCAGAAATCGGGGACGTCGTCGCCACGATTCCCGACCTGCTGCCCGAGGAACTGTGGACACTCGCCGAGGCAAATGACGTACGCTGCCCCGACGAGGATGCCGCCGAAAGGATGCGAGAGGCGATCGATGGGGCACGTGCGTCGGGCGATTCACTCGGCGGCGTTTTCATCGTCATCGCTACAGGAGTGCCCGTGGGATTGGGAAGCCATGTCCAGTGGGACCGACGGCTCGACGCCCGATTGGCAGCGGCGGTGATGTCCATCCCTGCGATTAAGGGCGTGGAGATCGGCCCCGCGTTTGAGAATGCCCGTCTGCCAGGCACCCAGGTCCACGACGAACTACGCACCGACGGCAAGGGCACTGTGACGCGCGCGTCAAACCGTGCCGGCGGCATCGAAGGCGGGATGACCAACGGCGAACCGATCGTGGTGCGAGCGGCGATGAAGCCCATTCCCACCACCGCGACATCTCTTGAATCGGTCGATCTTGCTACCGGTGAGCCGGCGCAGACCCAATATCAACGCTCCGATGTCTGCGCCGTGCCCGCCGCATCGATCGTCGGCGAGGCGATGGTCACCTGGGTACTGGCTGACGCGCTCGTTGAAAAACTAGGTGGGGACAGCCTCACCGAGATGAACGCCCATTGGGAGGCCTGGAGACACCATGCATGACAAGGACAACGTGATCATCACCGGATTCATGGGCACCGGCAAGACCGCCGTTGGCGAGGAAGTCGCCCAGCGGCTCGATCGTCCGTTTGTGGACGTGGACACACAGATCGAGAAACGGGCGGGTAAGTCCATCCCCCGGATCTTCAGTGAGGAGGGGGAGGCCGCATTCCGGGGGATAGAGGCCGCCCTTTGCCAGGAGCTAGCCGCAAAGCAGGGATTGGTGATCGCCACCGGTGGTGGAGCGCTGGTCAATCCCACTAATCGAGCTCGAATGATGGGGAGCGGCACGGTGATCTGTTTGAGTTGCGACGTCGATGAGATCCTTCGCCGCGTCAGTGACAACACAGATCGGCCACTGCTCAATGTGTCCGATCCCCGCGTCGAGATCGAGCGCCTGCTGGAAAAACGACGCGAGGCCTACGCCGCCATCCCGTGGCAGATTGACACCACTAGTCTTTCCATTAAAGAGGTCGCGACGTGGGTGATCGAAATAGCCGGTTTCATCACGACACCTGTCCGCTACTTCGGCGGCGAGTATCCGATTCACATTGGCAACGGCGTGCTGGCGCACGTCGGTGCCGCGTTGCGCAGCGTAGGCATCCCCGCAGGAACTCGAGCCGCCGTCGTCTCCAATCCCGTCGTCGCACCGCTCTACGGCGCCCAGGTTGAGGCAGCTCTGCTCTCGGCTGCCTATCAACCCTTTTCCTGCTCCGCGCTCGATGGTGAGCAGTACAAGACACTCACTACGGTGGAAACCCTCTACGAGCAGTTCCTTGAAGGTCGGTTGGACCGCAGCGGCACGGTGCTTTCGCTGGGCGGAGGGGTGACCGGCGATGTGGCCGGCTTTGCCGCAGCAACCTACATGCGTGGTACCAACTTCGTGCAAGTGCCGACAACGCTTCTGGCGATGGTCGACGCCAGCGTCGGCGGAAAGACCGGTGTGGACCTTCCTCAAGGAAAGAACCTCATCGGTGCGTTCAAACAGCCGGTCTTGGTGGCCATCGACCCGACCGTGCTGGCGACACTTCCGGAGGAAGAGATGCGTTGCGGCATCGCGGAGGTGATTAAACACGGCGTGATCGGTGATCCGGACCTCTTTTCGAATCTGGAGGAGGCTCGTGATGCTGAGCTTGCTTTGTGGTGGGAGCGGGACCGTGGAGCGGAATGGATCGAACGCGCCCTGCGCGTCAAGATCGGTGTGGTCGAAGAGGATCCATATGAACAGGGACGCCGTGCCGTGCTCAACCTCGGCCACACTGTCGGCCACGGCCTGGAGCGACAGAGTGATTTCAGCATGCGCCACGGCGAAGCAGTGAGCATTGGAATGGTCGCCGCGGCCCGGATTGCCGCCGAGGTAGCCAGGGCCGAACAGGCGCTCGTCGACCGCATTGAGACAATCTTGACCACTTGGGGACTGCCGATGCGCTGCCCGCCGCTCAAGGCCGACGCCATCTGGAAGGCGATGACCCATGATAAGAAGAAGCGTGGCGACAAGCTGCGTTGGATCCTTCCTACAGCTATTGGGGAAGTGGAGATCGTCGAAGACGTACCGGAAGTGACCGTCAAGTCGGTTCTGCGTACCATTGGAGCGAGGTGAACATGACTACACCCAAATTCCAGATCCTGGTCCTCCACGGTCCCAACCTGAACCTACTCGGCCAGCGCGAACCACAGATCTACGGCAGGATGACACTGGAGGAGATCAATACTTCGTTGCGCGACGCAGCAGGGGAGCGAGGCGCCGAGTTGCGCATCGTGCAATCAAACCACGAGGGCGCGCTCATCGACGCGCTGCACGAGGCGATGGGATGGGCCAACGGCGTACTGATTAACCCCGGCGCCTACACGCACACCAGCATCGCGCTGCGGGATGCCATCATTAGTGTCGGATTCCCCACGGTGGAAGTACACCTGTCGAACATCCATGCCCGGGAGCGGTTCCGCCGCACGTCGCTCATCGCGCCGGTCTGCGTGGGACAGATCTGCGGCTTCGGCTGGCGCAGTTATTTGTTGGGGCTGACGGCGCTATTGGACCACCTGGTGGACAAGGAGGAATCCCCGTGAAACCTGCCAAACGACTATCCAACGTCCCGCCCTATCCCTTTGCCCGCTGGGCCGCGCACATAAAGGCCGCGCGAGAAAAAGGACTGGAAGTCATCCGGCTCGACATGGGCAACCCCGACATGCCGCCGCCCAACGAGGTCATCGAGGCGCTCTGTCAGTCCGCGCGACAGCCCGACCATCACGGCTATCCCGGCTTCCGAGGCATAACCGCCTTGCGTGAGGCAATTGCCAGCTACTACGCGCGACGGTTCGACGTGGCCCTCGATCCGGAGACCCAAGTCGTGCCACTCATCGGCTCCAAAGAAGGAATCGTCAACATGGCGCTGGCGTCCCTCGACCCCGGCGATATCGCGTTGGTCCCCGATCCCGGCTACGCACCGTACACGATGGCCACGCTCCTCGCCGGAGCCCAGGTTCACACCTTCCCGTTGCAACAGGAGCGAGGGTTCCTTCCTGATCTCGATGCGATTCCAGCCGATGTGGCCGATCGCGCTGTCTTGATGTGGCTCAACTATCCCAACAACCCCACCGGTGCCACCGCGGATCTTGATTTCTACGCACAGGCGGTTGAGTTCGCCCGCCAACACAACCTGCTTCTCTGCCACGACGCGCCGTACAGCGACGTCACCTACGACGGCTACGTCGCACCAAGCCTGTTGCAGGTGGACGGTGCCTCAGAAGTTGCGGTGGAGTTCAACTCGCTATCCAAGACCTTCAACATGGCCGGCTGGCGCATGGGCATGGCCGTAGGCAATGCCGAGGTCCTGGCTTTGTTAGCGCGGATCAAATCCAACGTAGACTCCGGCATCTTCCGCCCGCTGCAAGAAGCAGCCGTTCGTGCCCTCTCCGTGAACCCAGAGACGATACCCGCGCGCAACGCGATCTACCGCGAAAGGCTGGTGATCCTGCTAGAAGGCCTGAAGGCGATCGGTATCGGTGCACCACTTCCACAAGCCACGCTCTACATTTGGGCGGAAGTTCCGTCAGGTTGGACCTCGGAGGCCTTTGCCCTTTCTTTGTTAGACGAGACCGGCATCTCCGTCGCCCCCGGCTCCTTCTTCGGCCCCGCCGGTGAAGGCTACATTCGTGTCTCCGTCACCGCGCCAACCGAGCAAGTGCGAGAAGCGAAAGATCGACTGCAGAGCTGCTCGAAAGAGTGGATTACTGAACGTTCGAGGTCTGGAATCCCAGCGGAAAACTGAATCGCCCTTCCTTCTATCTCTCGTGAACTGGCTGCCGCGCTTTCGAATGGCAATTGATCAATCGGTGCGCTCAGTGGAATCGGAGCTCCACGATACCGTCAAACAAAACGTGCGAGTTCGAATCCCGTAGTCTGGAGCCGACGTGACTGTAGATAGAACTTTTGTGTTGATATGCTCAGGGGACTGAACTACCCATTTGAAGTTCTTTCCAACTCCTTCCGGCAACTACCTTACCAAGCAGAGGGCAAATCAACCAACAGGCCAGCACCCGACGTGGAGCCACTTGAGATTCAAGTGAGTGAACCTGAAGCCGAGCTTACCTGCGGTCATGCTATAAGGAATCCAGGAAGAGAGATAAGTCCACAGTTCTTGATAAAGGAGAGCAGGAAGTCTATTTTCCCTGAGTTCTTGGCTTCCTAATAGTTCAGAGGTCCCTCGCTTTTCGAGGTGAGGTGGCATTTCAGCACGCCGGGAAGCGGAATCGTCTCATCCCCCGCCGTCGGCGCGGACGGCACCATCACCATCGGTTCGTGGGATCGCAGCCTGTATGCCCTGAGCGGATCGTGAGGTGAAGAGAAAGCCGGAGAACGCCGCTTGCGAAGCTGCGTAGAAGACTGCAGAAACACCAAGGATGAAGACCCGAACCTGACAAATGGGTCATAGGGTCTACCATCGAATTTTGTAATTGATCGCCGTTGCTCTTATTGATCCCTCGTTTTCCTCTTGTATTCGTTTGCATATAAAATGGGGAATCATTATGCTAAATGAAAGATCCATCGCCAGTCGAACGAATGAGTCTGGAGAGCGTCATGGGAACTGAGTACTACGCGCATTCGCCAGGCAAGAATGGGGAATGGCACAACCTTAAGGAGCACCTCGAAGGTGTAGCCAAGAGGGCAAGGGAGTTCGCTGCTCCTTTCGGTGCGGGAGATGTAGCGTATCTTGCTGGTCTTCTTCATGACGTTGGCAAGTTCAGTTCGACATTCCAGTCATACCTCCGCGCTTGTCATAAAGCAAAGATGTGCAACCTTCCGGGGCCTCACCGTGGTCCAGATCATTCCAGTGCGGGTTCAGTTGTTGCTCAGGTAGCATGGAAGAACGAGGACAATGAGCTGGCTCTTGGTAGCACAGTTGCCTGGCCAATCGCCGCACACCACGCCGGGCTGTCTGATCTGGCGGCTCTTGAGGAGCGGCTTGTTCGTATGGCCAAAGACCCATTGGTCGGGGAGGCTGTAAAGGCAGTCGTCAACAGCATGTCGGGACTTCAAGCTCTTCTTCAAAGCAAGCTAGAGTGTGTCAACCTATCTGGAGTGCTGGCGCGAGAATTCTTTGTTCGAATGCTGCTGAGCACGCTTGTAGACGCAGATCGACTTGACACAGAAGCATGGCGTGAACCTAGAAAGGCGACAAAGCGCCTCAGAGGAATCCCATCGATGTCAGCGCTACGCCAACTTGTCAATTCCAAACAGACGGAGTTGGTTGCGAAAGCGGAACCCACAGAGGTAAACCGAGCCCGGCAGGAGATCTACCTCAATGTCTCGAGGCACGCACCTGAGGAGCAAGGATTCTTCCGATTGAGCGTTCCCACTGGTGGAGGAAAAACACGCACATCGCTGAGCTTTGCCGTACACCATGCTGAATTCCATGGGCTCAGGCGAGTCGTGTTTGCCATGCCGTACATGACTATCACGGAACAGGTAGCGGCGGAACTGCGCGACATCGTTGGATCGAACATTGTTCTTGAACATCACTCGGGGCTCGAAGTCGAAGAGGATGAGGATCAGCAGGGGAGTTGGGCGTACCTGGCTGCGGAGAACTGGGACGCACCGATTATAGTCACAACAACCGTTCAGCTCTTCGAGAGCTTGTTCAGTAACAGATCTGGTAAGCTTCGAAAGATCCATCGCCTTGCCGGAGCCGTGATCGTTCTTGACGAGGCACAAACGCTGCCCGTCCCGTTGCTCGATCCCATTCTCGATGTCCTCAGCGAGTTGGTACAGCGATACAACGCGAGCGTGGTGCTCTCAACGGCGACACAACCGGCGCTGGATGAACAACTGGGTTTTCCAAGTCTGGCGAACGTGAGAGAACTAGCCCCTGAACCAGAACGTTACTTCCGTAGTCTTAAGCGCGTGCGCTATGAGAACCCAACGGAGGTCGCATGGAGTTGGGATCGCGTTGCGCAAGAGATGCGGAGGGCGGATCAAGTATTATGCGTCGTAAACACGAAAAAACACGCCCGCCAGCTGTTTCAGACCCTGGATGATAAGACTGCCGTGCATCTTTCCACGAACATGTGCCCTGCTCATCGGCGAGCAAGGTTCGAAGAGATTAGTGCACGCCTTGAGCACAAGATCCCGTGTCGAGTCGTCTCCACTCAACTCATCGAAGCGGGAGTTGATTTGGATTTTCCTTTTGTGATGAGAGCCATGGGACCTCTGGATTCCATTGTCCAGGTAGCGGGCCGATGCAACCGGGAGGGGGCGCTACCTGAGCCGGGACGGGTTGTAGTCTTCAAGCCAGAGGAGCACACACTTCCCCCAGGGGTGTACAGGGTGGCATCGCAACTTGGAGAGACGCTCCTGCAGCAAGGGGTGGACTTGGATGAGCCAGCTACATTTGAGAGGTATTTCGGGGAGCTGTACCGCACGCTGGTCGAGCGTGATGCGCGCGGCATTCAAGCGCTCAGAGAGCGTTTCAACTACCCGGAAGTAGCAGAGCAATTCCGGATAATTGCTGATAACACCGTGCCCGTGGTCATTCGATCCTACATGTCCGAGAGAGCTGAGCGAGCCCTCAAAAGAGAGATCAGTCGGTGGACCATGCGGACTCTTCAGCCCTATCTCGTCATGGTCTATGAGCGAGAAGTAGCGAGCTATGAAAGAGAAGGGCTGATCGCTCCTATAGAGCACGGCCTCTGGGAATGGACGGGGACTTACGACCCCAACCTGGGGATTATCGCGCAACACGACGTAGAACAGTACCAGGTCTGACCCAACGGTTTGGAAGGAGGTGATCATGGTCGAAGTCAGAGTGTGGGGCGATTTCGCGTGTTTCACTCGTCCCGAGGACAAGGTGGAACGCGTTTCTTACGAAGTCATGACCCCATCGGCGGCCCGAGGAATCCTTGAGGCCATCCTGTGGAAGCCTGAGTTCAACTGGCAGATCCGTGAAATCTTGGTCCTGGCCCCCATCCAGCACTTCTCATTGGTCCGAAACGAGGTCAAGGTCCTCGCTTCGGCGCGAAATGCTAAGAGCTGGCAGAAAAGCGGCGGCTTCTGTTCCATCGAGGCAAACCGCACCCAGCGGCACGCCCTCATTCTCAAGAAGGTGGACTACGTCATTCGCGCGCAGATCATCCCCAGAGAACGTTGCAGCGACCCGGTAGCCAAATACATTGATATGTTCGAGCGTCGCGTGAGGAAGGGACAGGCGCATTACTCCCCCTATCTGGGCACCCGTGAGTTCACCGCCTGTTTCGCACCCACGGATGGGACCGAGCAGCCCATAGACCGCACTGATGACCTAGGACGCATGTTATTCGACATCGAATACACTGCAGATGGGGTCGGGCCGGTGTGCTTCCGTCATCACTCTTCACAAGGCTCGACATGGGTGAGAGGGACAGCGAGGCCGCGCTTCTTCTCTGCCAGACTAGAGAAAGGGGTGCTTCACATTCCCACTGAAATGTACAAGGGGGGAGACTGATGCTCCTGCGACAGCTTGTTGAATATGCGGAGCGACTCGAGTGCAAGGAAGGGAGCACACAACTGCCGCGGCATCACCAACAAAGACCTATCCGATGGATAGTAAACATCGATCAAGATGGACAGTTTCTTGGATTCAGTCGCACAACGAACGGTCTAGAAGGGAAAAGAGAAGGCCCCAAGTCGTTTGTTGCACCCAATGTGAATAGAGCTGGGGACAACTTCGAGGCAAAGCTGTTGGCCGACAACGGTGAGTATGCTCTGGGAGTTGCAAGATCGAAAACCGATCCCAAGGTCAAGCTCCGCCATGCGGCGTTTGTTGCCGCTGTAGCTGCTTGTGCTAACGCAAGCGGATTGCCAGAAGTCCGTGCTGTGGAAAAGTTCCTTGACGGACTTCACCTCGGGGAGATCGCGCTACCGGAGAACTTCGACCCAGCCGAGAACCTGACATTCGCAGTCGACGGGCAACTCCTCATCGATCTGCCTGCTGTTCGCAACTACTGGATCTCTGCAATGGATAGGAAAACTGAAGAAGGCGCCTTCCAAGCCGAATGCCTGATCTCCGGGGAGTATGGGCCAGTGGTCGAGCGGGAGCTAGTCAAGATCAAAGGCATTCCTGGTGGTCAGCCCTCAGGCATGGCTCTGATTTCGGCGAACGAAGAGGCGTTTGAATCCTATGGTCTCCACGCATCGCACGTTGCGCCCGTGCGGGCCGAATATGCAGAGAAATACGCGAATGCTCTCAATCGGCTCCTCAGAGACAACCACACACACCTCAGAATAGGGCCTATTGCCTACGCGTTCTGGACGAAGGAAGGCCCACTGCCGCCGGTGGTGGAAGCGATTACCTCTCCTGATTTAGAGAATCCCCAACTTGCCGCATTACTTCGGGGTGAATCGGTCGATTTGCGGGTTGGCGAACGGCCGGAGCAGGCGAAGAAGATGCTCGAATCGCCGTGGAAAGGACGCATGTTCGAGTCCATCCGTGACAACGCCTTCTATGCCGTGGGCTTGTCATCAAGCGGGGGGCGAGTTGTCGTGCGTGATCACCTCACAACGACCGTGGCACGCGTTAAGACCAGCCTCCAAGAGTACTTCGCTTCTCAGAACTTGGTAGATTGGAACGGCAAGCCCGGAAGCCCACTGGGAGTGTCTGCACTGGCCTTCAGTCTCTATCGGAAACCACAGAATGAAATGGTAGCCAGTGTGCCTGTCGCCCTGCTTCAGTTCGCTCTCAGCAAGAAACCTCTTCCGCTTGCGTTCCTGGCGCAAGTTGTGTCCCGCAATCGAGCCGAGCGCAAGGTCGCGCGGCCAAGAGCAATGTTGAGCAAGATGGTGTTAATCTCGAGAGGAAAGGAGATGAATGCGATGGATAAGCTCAATGTAGATCGCTCAGAAGTATCCTATCATTTAGGGCGACTGCTCGCAATTGTTGACGGTATCCAGCGGACAGCGCTGGGAAATGTCAAGGCAGGCGTTGTCGATCGTTTCTACGGTTCGGCGAGTACGACTCCAGCCTGGGTCTTTGGACGCCTCATGTCCGGTGCGATGAGTCACATGGGAAAGCTCAGGAAGAGTCAGATGCCCGCCTATGTTGCCTGCGACAAACGCTTGCAGGAAGTGATGCAGCGTATCGAGGAGTTCCCAAAGGTGTTGAGGGTGGAAGACCAGGCACTGTTTTCACTTGGCTACTTCCACGAGAGAGCGCATCGGTGGGGTGAGATCATAGCCCACGCGACCAAACACCAGCACCCATCAGAATCTGAGAGAGGCGGAGACACGGATATCGAGAACCAAGGAGGGACAAAGTGAACGCGCATCTCAATCCAGAAGTGCGGCACGATTTCGTGTTGCTGTTCGATGTATCGGACGGGAATCCGAACGGTGACCCGGATGCGGGAAACCTGCCTAGAGTCGATCCTGAGACAGGTGAGGGCTTGGTAACTGATGTCGCATTGAAGCGACGGGTGCGGGATTTCGTCGATGTTCTCAAGGGAACCGAGGAGCGATACAAGATCTACATACAACAGCAAGCAATCCTCAACGAGCGACACCAGCGCGCCTACAAGGCCCTGAACCTTGAGCTCAAGGGAACAAAGCAGCCACCAGATGATGTCAAGAAAGCACGCCAGTGGATGTGCGAGAACTTCTACGATATCCGCACCTTCGGTGCAGTAATGTCTACAGAGGTCAATTGTGGCCAGGTACGGGGGCCGCTCCAACTTACGTTTGCGCGTTCCATCGATCCCATCCTGGGCTTGGACATCGCCATAACGCGAGTGGCACTCACGAAGCCGGGCGAGGCGCAGGAGGAGTCGGATGAGGAGGGTATAGCCAGAAGTGGGACGATGGGGCGGAAGGCCTTCGTACCCTATGGGCTGTACCGATCTCGCGGATTCTATGTGCCCAGTTTCGCTGAGGATACAGGTTTTGATTGTGAGGATCTGGGTTTGTTCTGGCAAGCTCTCCAACAAATGTGGGATCTGAATCGTTCGGCCTCTCGGGGCCTTGCTGCTTGTCGTGGAATTTATGTGTTCTCCCATTCCAGCAAGTTGGGCAACGCACCTGCGCACAAGCTGTTCGAGCGGATCCGTGTGGCAAAGAAGAAAGGTGTCGATGCTCCAAGGCAGTTCTCTGATTACACGATCAGCGTGGATCAAGATGGACTCCCCGAAGGCGTAAAGTTGACCGAACTTGTCACAGGGTAAAATGAACGCGACGGAGGATGATCGCATTCCTCTCTCAGCCCTCCAGCACTACGCGTTTTGTCCGCGGCAGTGCGCTCTGATCCATCTCGACCGCATCTGGGAGGAGAACCTGTACACCCTGCGCGGGAAGAGGCTCCATGAGCGTTCCGACCGGCCAGAGTCAATTCTCCGTGACTCCACGCGCGTGGAGTACGCTCTGCCGTTGTGGAGCGATCGGTACAATTTGATCGGCAAGGCCGACGTCGTCGAGTTCGACGAACACGACCGTCCTTATCCTGTGGAGTACAAGTCCGGACGGAAGAAGCACTCTCACGCGGACCGCGTTCAGCTCGCCGGACAAGCGCTCTGTTTGGAAGAGATGTTCGACTGCACAATCGAAGAAGGTGCGATCTTTTACCATCGCTCACGCCGGCGAGAAACGGTCCCAATCGTCGTGGCACTGAGAGAAGAGACCCTTCGCGTGATCGCGGCCGTGCGCGAGCTTCTGTCGGGCGAGACGCTTCCGCTGCCGTGTGGGAACGCACGGTGCCGGCTCTGTTCGCTCCAGGATGAGTGCCTTCCGACGCTTCAAACCCTGGTTGTGGAGGTTGAGTGAGCGTCCGAACCCTTCTCAATACACTGTACGTGCAGACTCAAGGAGGATATCTCCATCTCGATCACGAAACGGTCGTCCTGGAGGTCGAGCGGTCCCAAGTCGCGCAGGTGCCACTCCACCATCTTCGCGGGATTGCCGTGTTTGGAAATGTCCTTGTCAGTCCGTTCCTACTCGCTCGCTGCGCACAAGACGGACGCGCAGTGATTTGGTTCACTGAGCGTGGGCGCTTCTGCGGCCGTTTGGCCGGACGGACGACTGGCAACGTGCTCCTTCGTCAGGCTCAGTACCGCGCGGCTCAGGATGAGGTGGCCGCGGCTTCGTTGTCTCGCTCATTCGTCAGAGGGAAGATCCGCGCTGCAGCGTCAGTGCTCAGCCGAGCAAACCGCGATTATCCGGATGTCTATGTAGAAAGGGCGAGAGATCGGCTTCACCAGTTGAAGCGAAAGCTTGACCCCCAAATCGAACTCGACAAGATTCGAGGAATCGAAGGAAGGGCTGCGCGCGTGTACTACGCAGCGTTTCCAAAACTCATTCGCGCGCCAAGCTTCACATTCCTCAGTCGCACGAAACGCCCGCCGCGAGACCCGGTGAACGCTGCGTTATCCTTCACGTACGCGCTGCTGATGCAGGATTGTGTTTCCGCGCTGGAGGGCGTTGGCCTCGATCCACAAGTCGGCTTCCTGCACGCCGTCCGGCCGGGAAGGCCCTCGTTGGCGCTCGATCTGATGGAGGAGTTCCGCACCGGCTTCGCCGATCGTCTCGTCCTCACGCTTCTCAATCGCCAACAGTTGCAGACTGGCGATTTCGATCGCAGGCCCGGTGGTTCCGTTTTTCTGAATGAACAAGGGCGTAAGACACTTTTGACAGCGTACGGACGGCGGTGTCAAGAAGAGGTCCATCATCCTTTGTTCAAGGAACCTGTACCCATCGGGCTCCTTCCCCACATTCAGGCGAGAATCCTTGCCCGCCACGTCCGCGGCGATGTCGAGGAGTACGTGGGGTATACCTGGCGATGACCGACGAACGAGTGGATACCCTGATTGTCTACGACATCGAGACAACGTCTCCCGAGGGGCGTCGCCGTTGGCGCGCGATTTGTCAACTGTGTAAGAACTACGGACAGCGCGTCCAGTTCTCCGTCTTCGAGTGCCGACTGACCCACGCGCAGTTGGAGACAGTGGAAGCGAAGGCTCTCGATATCATTGACGGAGAGAAAGACACCCTTCGATTCTACGTCCTTCACGGAGGGCGAGAGGCTGCGCTTCGCGCCTACGGCATCGACCGGTATCAGGATTTCGATGAGCCACTAGTGTTCTGAGCGCGAACCATAAGCACGGGGGAAATCCTGGGGAGGTTCGCGCACGGAGGAAAAGGAAGAAGAGGTCATTGAAAAGTGAATTCCGCCGTGAGAAGAGCGCCTTAAACTATTTCATCGCGAGGGGAGTTCGCGAAAGGAGGCGTGAAAACGCTTTTCCCATAAGCATTAAGAACCCTACTGTTGCACCCGCTCTTCGGAGCGGGTGAGGATTGAAACAAATGATCATCGGTAGTCAGAGAACGCTTCTTTCGGTTGCACCCGCTCTTCGGAGCGGGTGAGGATTGAAACAGGCCAGACGGACAGACTATGCCGCTCAAAGCACGTTGCACCCGCTCTTCGGAGCGGGTGAGGATTGAAACCTTTAGTGTCTGGTCGAACAGAGTCAAAAGATACGGTTGCACCCGCTCTTCGGAGCGGGTGAGGATTGAAACTACTCATCTAATTCACCTCGCTTTCACCAGCTCGAGTTGCACCCGCTCTTCGGAGCGGGTGAGGATTGAAACTTGCCCGTATGCGTTGCTCCGTTCCTTCCAGTTCAGGTTGCACCCGCTCTTCGGAGCGGGTGAGGATTGAAACTTGTACTCCTCCCGCGCTGTGGCCGTGAGAAGTTGGTTGCACCCGCTCTTCGGAGCGGGTGAGGATTGAAACCAAAAAACCCCAGTGGTGCCAATGCCCCATCCAGGTTGCACCCGCTCTTCGGAGCGGGTGAGGATTGAAACCGAGATCCGGGTCGAGATCGCCGTTGTCTTTGTCGTTGCACCCGCTCTTCGGAGCGGGTGAGGATTGAAACCATCAGCCATACTCGACGGGTCCCAGGTCGTCGATTGTTGCACCCGCTCTTCGGAGCGGGTGAGGATTGAAACGCAATCAGCCGGGATGCCCTGTCTGTGCTAAACTCGTTGCACCCGCTCTTCGGAGCGGGTGAGGATTGAAACATCGTCACCAACCAACTATCAACAACACTTCCGTCGTTGCACCCGCTCTTCGGAGCGGGTGAGGATTGAAACCGCCGTCCACCGGTAAAAGCCAAGCAAAAGAGGGGGTTGCACCCGCTCTTCGGAGCGGGTGAGGATTGAAACACCCTCACGGCCAGCTCTGAGGCGATCACCTGGTTGTTGCACCCGCTCTTCGGAGCGGGTGGGGGTTGGCGTACTCAGCGCAAACGCGCCGGGAACCCTCAAACGAAAGTTCTAGATATGGTGACCTTTGGTGTACCTGAAAGGACTCGAACCAGAGGGCGTTTGTGCGCACCAGAAAAGAAGTCACGGGATCCAGGTTAGCTTAAATCTGTCAGACACCTGTTATCTGCGCTATAATGGGCCGTCATGTCGTTTGAGCGTTTGGGCGAGACGAACCGACCGAGGCACGTCGTCGATCAGATCCTTTCCTCGATCGGTGACGGGACGCTCGGGCCTGGCGAGCGGCTTCCCTCGGAGGCGAAGCTGGCGGAACTGACCGGGGTCGGGCGAACGTCGGTCCGCGAGGCGCTGGCTGTCCTTCGACTGATGGGGGTCGTTGAGACCAAGGTCGGCAATGGCACGTTCGTGAGGACGATTCTGGATCCGGATGCGATCCGAAGCGAAATCAGCGAGACGATCAAGAAGAGCGAGGAGGTTTTCCAATTACAGGAGGCGCGTGCTTCCTTCGAGTGCGGGATCGTCAGGCTCGCCGCGGAGAGGTTTGACGACAAAGACATCGACGCTTTCGAAAAAACGCTGGACAAAATGCGCCAAGCTGCGAAAGTCTCTTGCTACGAGGATTTTGTTAAATACCACAAGGCGTTCCACCTCCTCATCGCTGGATCCACCGAGAATGCAGTCATTGAGGAGACCGCTCTGAGCTTCTTGAAGATCATGGAAAAAGAAGGCTGGCGGGATTTGGAGCGGCAGTATTACCTTCCCGGCACCCACGAGTTTCTGAAGGAGTCGGTCGAGATTCACAGTGCGATCTTCGACGCCTTGCGCCAACAAGACGAGGCGCTCGCCACAGAGCTGATGCAGAAGCATTTCGTGCGCTACCGGTAAGGTTGTAAGGAAGTGGAGCCGTGGCAATTAAGCTAGACGGGTACAGTCTACGCATCGAGGACGTCGTGAAGGTCGCACGCCGCGAGGAGCCTGTTGCGCTGTCCGATGCGGCCTGCGGAGCAGTACGCCGCAGCAGAAAGACCTTAGAGGCCTTTGTGGAGGATCCGACAAGGCTCATATACGGCGTCAATACCGGCTTTGGCCGACTGGTCAGCGAACGGATCTCGGCAGCCGAGATAACGCAGCTTCAAGAGAATCTCATTCTCAGCCACTCGGCCGGAGTCGGCGCTCTGCTTTCCCCAGAGGTTGTCAGAGCGGCGATGCTGTTGCGCGTGAATTCCCTGGCAAAAGGCTTCTCAGGAGTGAGGTTAACGCTACTCAACACGCTGGTTACGATGCTCAACAACAAGGTCCATCCCTGTGTGCCAAGCAGGGGATCACTGGGAGCCAGTGGAGACCTTGCCCCGCTTGCGCACATCGCCGCGGTCATGTTGGGAAAAGGGAGGGCCGTCTACAACGGTGAACACCTTTCCGGCAAAGCGGCAATGGAAAAGGCGGGGATCGAACCTATTCGGCTTGAATCGAAAGAGGGGCTCGCTCTGATCAACGGAACTCCGGTGATGGGCGCGCTGCTCGCTCTTTCCATTGTGGACTGCAAACACCTGTTAAAAGTCAGCGATGTGGTCGGCGCACTGAGCGTGTTTGCGCTTTCCAGCAATCCGAGCGCGTTTGCCGAAGACATACAGAACGCCAGACCACATCCGGGGCAGATTTCATCGGCGAAGAACTTGCGAAAGCTGTTAGCAAGTGTCACTGCAGGATCCCAAGAAGGCCCTCAAGACGCCTATTCCCTCAGGTGCATTCCACAGGTACACGGTGCTGTACGAACCGCGTTTGACCATGTGACCCGCGTGCTCGAGACGGAGATCAACGCGGCGACCGACAACCCGCTCGTGTTTCCGGAGAAGAACGAGATCCTTTCCGGGGGGAATTTCCACGGAGAACCGATCGCGCTGGTCACGGACTATTTGAAACTGGCGATGGCGGAATTGGGAAACATCTCGGAGCGAAGGATCAACCGCCTGCTCCATCCCGATCTGAACGGCGATCTTCCCCCGTTCCTGGTGCAGGATGCCGGACTCAACTCCGGCTACATGATTGCCCAGTACACAGCTGCCAGCTTGGCGTCCGAGAACAAAGTGCTGGCGCACCCGTCCAGCGTTGACTCGATCCCTGTCTCGGGCGATCAGGAGGACCACGTCAGCATGGGGACTAACGCGGCGTTGCATCTAAGAGAAGTGGTGAAGAACGTGGCGACTATTCTTGCAGTGGAACTGCTCTGCGGCTGCCAAGCAAAGGAATACATTGAGGAGCCCCTTCCAAACGCGTTGGCCGATCTCTACAACAGGGTACGTCAAGAGATTCCGGCTCTGAGAAAAGATGAAGAGGTTTACGAGCACATCGAGGCGGCGACCCGCCTGATTTGGGAAGAGTCGTTGATTGAAACGGTGGAACGGTCGATCGGTGCACTGGATTAATCGAAACCCTGTGGGAGGCGAGTGTGATGGGCATTACCAAGGAAACGAAGGCACGCGAGGTTAGAGCACCGCGAGGGACAACGCTTCACTGCAAGGGCTGGTTGCAGGAGGCCGCGTGGCGGATGATCCAGCACAATCTCGACCCGGAGGTGGCCGGCGATCCGGCGAACCTCATCGTCTACGGCGGGACGGGAAAAGCTGCCCGGTCGTGGGAAGATTTCGATCGTATCCTGCGCTCTCTGGAGCGGCTGGAGAGTGATGAGACGCTTCTTGTGCAGTCCGGCCGGGCGGTGGGGGTGTTCACGACCCATCCCGATGCCCCGCGGGTGCTGATCGCCAACGCCCTTCTTGTCCCCGACTGGGCGAGCTGGGAGAAGTTCCGCGAACTGGAACGGCTGGGGCTCACAATGTACGGCCAGATGACCGCCGGCTCATGGATCTACATCGGCACGCAGGGAATTCTGCAGGGGACCTACGAGACCCTTGCCGAGTGTAGCCGCCAGCACTTCGGAGGAACTTTGAAAGGTCGATTGGTCCTCACTGCCGGCTTGGGTGAGATGGGCGGTGCGCAGCCGCTCGCGATCACGATGAACGAGGGTGTCGGTATCGTCGTCGAGATCAACCCCGACAAGATCGAGCGCCGGTTGGCGTTGAATCAGCTCGACACCAAAACAGAATCCCTCGACGAGGCACTCCAGTTGGCGCTTTCCGCCAGGGAGAAAGGACAGGCCCTGTCGATTGGCCTTCTGGGAAACGCCGCCGACGTACACCCGGAGATCCTGCGGCGCGGGGCCGTCCCCGATGTGGTCACCGACCAGACCTCCGCCCACGACGAGCTGAACGGGTACGTGCCTGCTGGCATCAGCTACCAGGAGGCGTTGAAGCTGCGGGAGGAGGATCCCGACCACTACATCAAGCGTTCCTTTGAATCGATGGTCAGGCACGTCGAGGCGATGAACGGCTTCCTCGATCGAGGGTCGGTTGTGTTCGACTACGGCAACAACCTGCGCGGCCAGGCGCGGACCGGTGGTCTTGAAGATTCCTTCCGCTTTCCCGGGTTCGTCCGCGCCTACATCCGCCCCATGTTCTGCGAGGGGAAAGGTCCGTTCCGCTGGGTCGCCCTCTCCGGTGATCCAAAGGACCTCTACCGCACCGACGAGGCGATCCTGAATCTGTTCCCCATCGATGAGTCCCTGCACCGCTGGATCCGACAGGCACAGGACAAGGTGACCTTCCAGGGGCTTCCGTCGCGCATCTGCTGGCTCGGCTACGGGGAGCGGGCCAAGGCCGGCCTTGCGTTCAACGAACTGGTTCGAAAGGGGGAGGTCTCTGCCCCCATCGTCATCGGTCGCGATCATCTGGATTCGGGCTCGGTCGCCTCGCCGTACCGGGAGACCGAAGGGATGAAGGA
>CAZOUO010000026.1:0-23324 GCA_964582975.1 uncultured Thermotogae bacterium
GGTTGTCGCCGGCCTCGATCAGCGAGTCGAGATAGTCGATGAACCACGGCACGCGATCGTACTTACAGACTTCGGAGAAGCGCTCGATGATCGAGAACAGCTTGGCCCGGTTCTGCACCTTGAGGGCATCACCGGGATTGTCCGAATTGGAAAGCACCTCGATCGCATTCGTCTGCGTTGTCAGATACTGGTAGAGGACCTCGCCGGTGCGCTCCTGCGCCGCAAGCGGGAGCATCGCGGTGAGATCGTCAAGGAGTTTCGTCATTGCGGTTCTTCCCTCAGAGGATAGGTCGAGAAAATCCGCGCTCTTGCTGGCAATGCGAAAGACCTCAAACAGGCTCTTGTTTTTTCGCCTGGCGTAGCTTGTGGCAAGGGCAAGGGCTTCTGGATCGACCTGATAGAGTGCAGAACTGGCGAGATAGTGGAACGAGAGATTGTCGCGCGGATCGGCGAGCACGCGCAAGAAGGCAATGGCTGTCTTGACTTCCTCCTGATCGTACAGTCCGCGACTGCCGGAAAAATGCCAGGGAATGTGAAGGAGGCTCAACGCGCGAAGAAACGGCGCTGCCTGGGCGTTGCTCCGCACGAGAACGGCGTAATCGCGGAAAGTGTGTTCCTCCTGACGCACTCCTTTGGCGATCGTCTCTGCGACAAAGTCGCACTCCTGCGTTAAGGCTTCGAAGTGGTGCTGCGTTATCGGGACCCCGTCTCCGTGGACGGCGCGAAGGCGTTTGATGATTCCGTCCCGCTCCTCCAGACGATCAGGATTGTTGCTCTGGATCAACCGATAGGAGGCATCGAGAATCGGCTGCGTGGAGCGGTAGTTCTCGGTGAGGACCACGACCGTCGCATCCGGATACTCCTTCTGGAAGTTCAGGATGTTGCTGATCGCGGCACCGCGGAACTTGTAGATCGACTGATCGTCGTCCCCGCACACGGTCAGGTTGCGATGCTCGGCCAGAAGCTTCAGTAGCTCAAACTGGGCGTAGTTGGTGTCTTGAAACTCATCAACGAGGATGTAACGGAATTGCTGCTGGTATCGCGTGAGCACGAGCGGATGCTCGCGGAAGAGTCTTAAGGCCAACGTGATGAGGTCACCGAAATCCACGAACCCGTGCTCCGCCAAGAGTTTCTGGTAAGCTTCGTACGTCTTGGCTAGCTCGGTCTGCTCGGCGAGCTCCTCCTCGAACAGCTGTGCACTATCCTCTGCTAGTCCCTCGCGCTGTGAGGCAAGCTGCTCTGCGTAGGCCAGGTATTCATCCGGGGTCACGTCCTCGTCCTTGGCGCGGGAGAGCAGGGTGAGAATCGCCCTTAGATGCCTGACCGGATTTCCCAGCGGACGGAAGCGCACAAGCGGCAGATCGAACAGGTGTCCTTTGAGAAAGATCACCTGCTCAGCCTCGGTGAGAATGCGATAATCCGGCGAAAGGCCGAGGAGGATCGCATTCTGACGCAGCAGGCGATCGCAGAACGAATGAAACGTCCCAATTTGTGCCTCGATGTAGCCGTAGGGGACGAGGCGATCGACCCGCTCCTCCATCTCGGCGGCGGCGCGCTCGGTAAAAGTGAGGCCCAAGATCTCTGCGGGCTTGGCCTTCTTCTCGGCGATCAGCCACGCGATCCGCCGGGTGATCGCTGTTGTCTTGCCGGTCCCCACGCCAGCGAGGATCAAAAGCGGCCCCTCGCCGTGGGTGACGGCCTCGCGCTGCGCTGGGTTAAGGTCAGAAAGCAGCTGGTCGCTCATCTTGGCTTCAGTATAAGAGCGCCGTTTCCTACAGGCAATGGGACGTTTGTGCTACAGAACGGTAGAACGAATCAGGGCAACACAAACAGATCCTCTCGGCAATGCGCTTGGCCGTGAGAGCGATGGTGGAATCGTTCCGTCCAACACTCGCTGTCTCGTTTCTCATCGCCCGCGCCAAAGCGCTCTCCGTGTAGACGCCAAGAATGGATCCCTGACTCGCGGACCTTCAAACGGTTGTCAGCGCCGCATTCTTCCTTCCCCACTGAACCAGCACGACCCCCACGATGACGGTGAGAATGCCGATCATCGGAATGATCCCCAACGTATCGCCAAACAGAACCCAAGCCCAGAATGCGGTGACCAACGGAGCCAGGGTGAGGATGACACTCAGCTCAAACGCGGCCAGTGTCTTCAACACGTGGTTGTAGAGCAGGTAGCCGCAGGCCGTGTTGATGGTCGCTAGCAACAGCACGATCCCCCAACCGCTGGCAGAAGCCTTGGGGACCCCCTCAACGGCAAACGCCATGGGAAGAAACAGACTTCCCCCAATCGCCATTGGGATCGCCGTCAACGGGAGAGTCTCCACCTGCCTGTCCCGGGCAAGCTCCCTGCCTAGAATCCCCAACGAGGAGATCCCGAGTAGTCCAAACGCGACAATACCTATCCCGAGCGGCTCTCCGGCATTCGACCCCGGCGAGAAGAACAGCACGCTCCCGCCGATCCCAACGAGGATCCCCACGATTTGCACTCGCGTCGGCCTCTCCTTGAGCCAAACGGCCCCCGCCAGAAGGACGAGCACGGGGATGAGATTCAACAAGAGAGAGCCGGTGGTCGGCGAAATGGTCTGCAATCCCCAGAACAGCGCGCCGTTTCCGACGACGTAGAAGCAGATCCCGATCAAGATCAGGCGACCCCATACCCGCGACGAATACTGCATGCCCCTCCTGCGACGAACAAAAAACGGCGCGAGAAGGACAAACGCCAACACGTAGCGCAGGCCCGCCAGCGTCAGCGGGCCCACTTCCTGTAGCCCCATCTTCACGAACGCGAGAGTCGAGCCGAAAATGAGAGCCGTGAGGAGTCCTTCGCCGATCGCCAATAGCTTCGCGTTTTTCCGAATCCGTATCATCGCAACAACTGGAGCAAAGCAACTATAGCCGCCTGCCTCGGACTGCGACAACCCCGAGGAGTGAAGTGAACGCAACCCTCGCAGGAACAAGGACTCTTGTTAGGCGGCGGGGGCGTCTCTCATCAGCGCCGAATCGTTCTCCTTGTGGGCGTCAAGAATGAAGGTCACATCCAGACGCCTACCTCAGGATTCGTGAGGATCCGGGCATGCTGATTATCTCTTCCTCAGGACACTTGCCGAACTCTGAGAACGCGGTTGACAGTCCGTACATCGAACCGCTCCGGATCGTATCGTCCTCCAACCCATCCCAACAGTTCCTCATGCTCCTCATGAGACGGGTCTGAGAGAACCTTCAGTAGGTGCTCATATCCTCCCACACCGCCGCAGTTCTCCGGCGGACAAGCTCGCTCTCCTGCCAGACACGTAGGATATCGGACGGTTGAGTCTGGTGGACCGATCCTTTTCACCTCTATTTCGTGTTGCCAACTATCTCCGAAGTCGTAGATGTACCTGAACCGAGTTTCCAGTCTATTCACAACCTCGCGTAGCTTGACTGTCTCCTCGTCGATCATCGCTACAGCAAGCTCCCAATCCATGTCGGGAAAGTAGGCCGTATAATGACGCTCGCCGACGATGAACTCATGAAGGTGCGAATCTGTCCACCCCATAACGCATTGGGCCACGTCGTGCAAACCTGACAACGTTATCCTTCCCGGCACTGCAAACCGTCTCCAAATCCGTGGCGCAATGCCCAATAGCGCGATTTCCAGTTCGTAGACCTCAGTTAGTGGCTCTTCCTTTCTTCGTCTTGCGTTCATACACACCGCTTAATGGATAGGTAACCCCAAGGTCGTCTTCCACCACAGCTAGTCGGCGCTGGCCTGTAATTCAGCCGCTACCTTTCCAAGTACGTCTTCTGCAGTTCCCGAGCTTGTTCGACGCCGCTCTCGGTGATGTGAACCGACTTCGACCTGGGAGTCATGTCCAGGTAGCCTTTCTCCACCAGCGCATCCAGAGCCTCGAACCGGTGATTCTTCCACGCTCGATGGGCTTTCTGCGCTCCCGGCACGAGTTCCTCCTCCCACGACGTCAAGTAGAGCAGGAACAACGTCAACTCCTCTATGACCCGATCGAGTTCGGTATCCTCCATCATACGACCGCCTTTGCGCAGATACTAACACACGTCGCGAACACAAAACGAACTGCGGGATGTGTGAGATACTAATAACGAACTCCGCAACCGCAAAGCCAGAGGCATACTTCTGATCTTGCGTTCTTTCACCCCGATCCCATTCTAAAATAGCAAAGTCCGATGGTAGACCCCCAAGCCATACCCGAAGCCAGAGCGTGGTCAAGCTCGGGCAACGTTGTTGGTTGGATCCGGTAGCGGGCAGCGTGTACCGTTTCGGTGGGGTCAGGAGGAGGCTCACTCGAATGACGATGACGCAGATCAAGGTCCGCGGCTATCACGAGGATCGCTTCGGACACGTGAACAATGCTCGCTACTTGGAGTTCCTAGAAGAAGCGCGATGGGCATACTTGGAGGAGCGCGGATTGGATACCGCGTTCTTCAAGGCTCATGGGATCTTCCCCGTTGTCGTCCGACTCTTGATCTCCTACCGCCGTCCGGCGAGCGCAGGCGATGTCCTCCAGGTCACGACAGAGGCGGCGAGCGCCGGTAGCCGTAAGATCGTGATTGCTCAGCAAGCCCGCTTCGCCTCGTCGGATGAGGTCTGTGTGGACGCCGAAGTCACGGTCATCTTCCTCGACGAGGAGACAGGCCGACCGGTTCCGCTGAGCGACGAGATTCTCCTTACCTGGCCGGAGCTCGACGCCGCCCACGAGTAGCTCGCGAAACATCCCAGGCAGAGTGGCTTTCAGGGATTCGCACGAATAGCATCGAACCTTCAGCTCCGATCAGACCACTCGGAGCGACTAGTGCCTGTGATGCAAGAGTGAAGGCCTGACACCGCGCTCCTGCGACGAGGCGGTTGAGCTTCTCCGATCGGGATTCGGTGAAGCCGCTACGATGACGTGGATGGGGGCGAGGCCCCTTGGAGTTTCTCGACGTAGCCCTCGATGTACTCCTTGAGCGCGCGAGTGCGAAGCTGGATTTCCTCGGTGTGGGTGTCTGGGTGTTCTTCTGCGAACTGCTCGTAGATCGCGAGGGCGTCCCGGAATCGACGCTCCCTGAAGGCCTCCCCCGCCTTGCGACAGGCCTCGTCAGAGAGGGCTTTTCCTGCACGGAGTTGCAATCTCAGTCGACGGCGCATCGTATCCACCTCCTTCTCGTCGATGCGTATGCACCGGAACCAGGCTACAACGTCACCTTTGATGAGAACAAGATCCGTTTCTGTTCCCTCCGGGAACACACGCCCGCGGGGTTCGCGAGCTAGCGCAACAGCAGCGGAACGACGATCGCGACGGCGCCCATGCAGACGACGGCCAGGATGAACAGGTGGTAACGGGCGCCGTAATTGCGGAGCAGCACCGGGTCGTAGTAGCCGTCGACTTGCTGGTCGGCGTACAGCTTCAACAGCCCGCCGATCAGTCTCGCCCTCGTCTCCTTCCCCTTCAGGAGACCGAAGACCGCGACGAGGTTGACCACCACCGTCAGCGCCATGAACAGCCCCAGCACCGCCGTTGTCGTTCCGCTCTCGGTCGATTCCTGCGCAATCCCGGAGCTGATAGCAAGCATCAGCAGGTTCAGCAGGACGGCAATCAGCACGAAGACCGTGTCCGTCCGGGCTCCCTGCTGCAGTTCGGACACGATGTGCTCATGAACCCGATCGATCATGACAGACCTCCTTCGCTACGAGGATTGATTCAGTATCTGCAAACCGGTTGAAGGAGGAAAGAATGGGCTCCCCGAGGGATCATTGTACGCGTCTCCGGAATTCCTATTTAAGGGATCATGGGTTGCGTCCCCGAAGATCTCAGGGATACCGACCATTATCAAGTCTCGATTCTTATCACCCGCGCTGAATCGTACTACGTCGAATATCCAGAATATAGATCCGACCCGGTACCCGAGGAAGATATCCTGCCGAGCGTCTCCTGGCTGGCGATGTGATCGACTGCGCTCTCAAATTGGATACAGAGTGGACGTGCCATGGGAAGAGCGCATCGCGGATTGATGTAGCAAGCAAGGTGTGTCCCTTTCTGCCTTTTGGACGGCTTGACGGCTGTCGTAGGCGGGGACGGAAAACAGATTTCATACAGGTGACGGTTTGACGTAGCATGATATCCGTGCTATCATGCGAGTGTGATCCAGTCGTTCGCGAACGAAGGCACGGAGGACGTGTTCAACGGACGCGCTACGAGGAAGGCCCGTGCCGTGTGTCCGACAAACCTCTGGCGGGTTGCGTGGCGCAAGCTCGATCAGCTCGACTCGGTTGCGCGGCTTGACGAGTTGGCCATTCCTCCCGGCAATCGGCTCGAGACTCTCACGGGGGATCGAGCCGGTCGCTACAGCATCCGGATCAACGAGCGCTATCGAGTCTTTTTCGCGTGGACCGTGAGTGGGCCGACGAACGTCGAGATTGCGGACTACCACAGATAGGAGGTGGCGAAGCCATGATTAGGGTACCGACGCATCGAGAGCCGACGCACCCAGGGGAGATGCTCCTGGAGGAGTTCCTCAAGCCGATGGGGCTCTCGCAGCGGGACCTCGCTCTTGGTATCCACGTGCCGTACCAGCGTGTGAACGAGCTCGTCAACGGGCATCGCGGGGTGACGCCAAGCACGGCCGTGCGGCTCGCGCGATACTTCGGCAATGACGCGGGTTTCTGGCTCTCCCTGCAGCAGCGATGGGATCTCTACTGGGCGGAGAAGGCGGAAGCGAGCGAGCTTGAACGCATCGAACCTGTCCGAGCGAGCAGCCCGCCGGCACGTACGGAGAAGCAATGAGCGCCGCGTGAGCCGAGGTGACGGCGTGGACATGACGAACAGAAGCAGAATGCAAGAAACTAAGGTGTAACCCCAAGCCTCTATTATTCCAGGCTGCTCCTTGAGGAATTGTGGTATGCGTCACTGGAATTCAACAAGTGTTGATCGTGGAGGTGGATGTCCGTAGGATTCCTGAACGAAGCCCATGCGACGACACAAAACGGCTAAGGATGAGGAAGCCTGCCTACGGGCAGAAGCGATCTATCGCGATGAGTTAGCGGTTCCCGCGGATGCGATCGACGGGAACGGGCACGTGAACAACGTTGTCTACGTCCAGTGGATGCAGGACATCGCGGTCCGTCACTTCGACGCCGTCGGGGGAGTGGACGCGATGCACGCGGTCGGTGGAACGTGGGTCGTCCGGTCGCACAAGATCGAGTACCTCAGCCCCGCCCTCGCCGGCGACCGGGTGCAGGCCGAGACGTGGGTCGTCGACCTCGGTCGCGTTCGGTCGGACCGTCGGTACCGGTTCACGAGGGTGTCCGACGGCAAGCTCCTGGCAAAGGGCGAGACCGAATGGGTATTCGTCGACGCCGAGAGCGGCCGTCCCCGCTCGATTCCTGAGTCGATACGACGGGTGTTCACACTTGCACCGGCATCCGCTCCTCGCCCGCAGCGGGGACAGTCTCCCGCTGAAGCGGTCGGCAGCTAGGATGAGGGATTGAGAATTCGAGTGTCATAACCCAATCTCACGCTGCTGCTTGAGGAATTATGGTATGCCTCCATGGTATTCCTAAGAAGCGAGAAATAGTTGTTGTGTCCGCTGATTTCTGCAGATACAGTCGCATAAAGTCTCATCTTTTTACTGACTAATCCATCTAGTCTTCGCTAGATCTTGCCAGTAAACTGGCGTGGGTGGTCAGAAATGTTGTGCTGTCGCAAGAGATACTTCGGTGCTGTTCTAGTTCTTCTCTCGCTTCTGACTATAGGCCCAGTAGTCGCTCAAGCGGAATCTATATGTGAAGTCCGCTTTGCATCTGACCATGCCATTGTCTCCACAGTAGGCTATGTAAAGAATGTCGATGCAACGTCCAACTACGTGAATTTTGACCTAGAGGACGAGTTCTGCCAGGTTCACATCTACTGGAACTTCCCTGAGTCGTGTCCGCCATGGCTGCGGGCTGGCACGTACGTTCGTGTCTCGGGAGAATATTGGATCTCGCATCCCAAGCATTGGTGGGAACCAGAGATTGTTGCCTCCGATGTGACTCCTACTGAGCTACCGACTGATCTCAGTCATTCCGTGTACGTCCCAGCCCCATGGACGATCGTCCCATGGGGAGCAGCTGGAGAGGTTGCTGGTTCGTGCTATCAGGTAGCAACCATAGCATCGAACATATTGGTTAACTGCGGAAGCTTCATGAATACAGATGACATGCCTGCAAGCAAGCGCGGATCCGTACTCGACTGCGATGCCTTCCCCTTCAATCCCAGCGCGATCGATGCCCTGATCGTTACCCATGCCCACGATGATCATATGGCACGGATTCACTACCTCGTAGCTCACGGGTTCACGGGAGAGATCCACATGACCGAAGCAACCGAAGGGATCTATCTTGTCAAGCTCGATGACGCAGTCTACTACAGCTGCCTCCCACGCGAGGAGAAAACCACCATCGAATCGGCAATCGTTTCGAGTATCCGGACGCACGCCTATCTCGAGCCGTTCCCAGTAGTTGGAAACGTGACTGCAACGTTTATCGATGCTGGTCACATTCCCGGCTCGGCTTCTGTCATCCTTGATCTCGAAACCCCTTGTGGGACAGAGATAATAACCTTCTCGGGGGACATTGGGTCTGGCTACCATCCTTTCCTCAATCCACCAGATCTTGAAAGCTTATCCCAAACAAGCACATCGACTCTCATCGTCGAGTCCACCTATGGAGCGGCTGCTCCGAGAGAGTATCCAGAGGATCTCTATAAAGAGTTCTTCCATACAGTTAGGGAGGCACACCAAGACGGCAAGCTTGTAGTTGTGCCTGCATTTGCACTCGATAGGACACAGCGAGTCCTTGCCGCGTTGTTGCAGGGTATTCGGGAGGGCAGGCTGCCCTCAGACCTAAGGATCGGCGTGGGCGGGAAGTCCTCATGCTACCTAACTCAGACTTACATGGAAATTCGGCTAGATCGCATCCTATGCGCCAAGTACTTTTCCGATTGGTACTGCGCGTCAGACCCTTTTACAGGAGGAGAGTGGGAGTTCATTCGCCAGCCCTGCACGGACTCGAAGGATGAGAAGACTGCAGATCCCTGGGAATACGACGCCATCGTGACGCCATCAGGTACTGGCTCAAGCTCCTACGCCAAGACTCTGATGGATCGCTTCTGGGGAGACCCGAATGTTGTGTTCGTGAAGGTTGGCTGGGCGCCTCCATGGACGCCAATAGGGCAAGGAGATGACGGAGGACAGATTATCAGCCTTCACGATGTGTTCTCGGGACACGCAGACATCAATGGACTGGTGGCCTACGTATTGTCCTTCCCGTTCCTCAAGAGGGTCATCATCACCCACGGTGATGACGGGATTGGTGCTCGTGAGGGCCTTGCCGAGATGATTCGAAACGTACTGCCAGATGTGGAAGTGATACTCCCACAATACGGTGAGGAGATTAGCATTCTAAACGAGCCCGCAGGGATGTGTTTCCCTTGCCCTATGGCATCCGCAGGAAGCTCTGGAACCGAAATTGCCTGGCGTGCAGCTTCAGCCAGAAGCAACGCGGACAGAAGCCGGGAAGAGCTAGTTCTCCCAGGTTCTTCGCCTTGATGCGAAGGTCGGTCATTGCATCCTCTCCTATCACGACTGCTTCCCATCGGGGAGTCTATCTCTGCTTTGCAATGCCGGAAACACAGCATGGCATAGGTCTCCTGGAATCCACGCGCCCAGTATCTTGAGACCTCGGCTACAGGAATCACCTCAGCGGACGTTTGTATTCCTTTGAGATCACAGCTCTCCACCTCGTCGAGGCTTCAGGGCAATGATTCTCTCGATGATGCTCCTCAGTGTTGCGCTCATCTTCCCTTTAGCAGCAGCCCTATCGACGATCCGTTGTAGCACAGCTGGGTTCTTCAGCGCATCCCTCTTCTTGGGGATGCCAAGTTCCTCCTGTACTGCCGCTAGAATCTTGTCGAATATACTGATCCCTATCTCTTCGGAAAGCACCGTTTCCAGCTTGGTCTTGAAGCAGGCGTACGTTTCCTCAATTGCGTGCGGCCAATCATCCTCGGCTTGTCCGACAAGCCGTAGCAGATATCTGTTGGCTTCTGGCTTCGCATCGGCATCACCATGGTCGCTGTCCCAAGAAACGTAGCACGGAATCCCGAGTTGACGAAAGATAACGAGTGGGCGATCCAGGTTGTTTTTACCCATGCAAGGAATCACCGCAATACCCTCGCTGTCGAAATCGTGCCCCATAGATTTCGCAACGCCAAGGATGGCAGCTCGGTCATCCTCCCCTTCGACCAGTACTACGACGTCCGCAAAGAAACCCTCGTTAACCCATGGCGTCATCACCGCCTGCAAGCGAGGCCGAAGTGTCTCAGCCGTATACCTGGTCCCCTTTTGCTCACAGGTGGTCCATATCTCCTCAGCCACGTCCTCTAGTTCGGCTCTCGCGACCTTGGTCACCTTGGGTTTCTCGGTTTCACTACCCTCTTTCCGCAGAAGCCTGATGTGGTCAAAACGGTCGAGACCGACAAAGAGCGGTGCATGCGTGCTATAGATCACCTGGGTCTTCTTGGCCACACCCGGGATCGAGCCCTGGGCAAGTTTGAGCAGGACCGAAGCCAAGTGCCGTTGGCGACTTGGGTGCTGGTATAGCTCAGGTTCCTCGATAGCGAGGACGAGGTTCGGCAGTTGCGGCCCTTCGGTAGCGGCGGTGCCCTCTTCGGAACTGGAGCCTTCTGCGACCGCCTTCTCGACTTCCCTTGCTGCTATGAGATGTTGAAGCATCGTGAGTATGAAAGCACGCTGAAGGCCGTGTCCAGTCCGTTGCACGGCAGATTCGTAGCCATCCTCCTTGAGTTTGACCTCTGCTCCAGGCATGGGGATGTCGAAGTCGACAAGGTCTGCCCACCGCAGGGAAACACTCGCATCAGGAGCGTAGTGCTTTAGGGTCTTTGTGAGCTGAAACTGAAGACTCGTAAGCTCCGTCAGCTTGGAAGGGTCGAGTATCTCTTGATACTTAGCAAGCGTTTCTTCCTTAAAAGCCGTTACGTCCTTCCGGGTTGCCAACACGCTGCGGACTACTAGGTCCATAATCTCGGTGACGCAAGAACCGCGCTTTTCGGTCGCGTCATCAGATGCGTCGCGAACAGCGGGAATTCGAATGAACCTCGTGTGGCGTCCAAGGTATCCCCGACCTACCTCCGTGAAACCAAAGAACTGGCCATCGTCACGCAAACGGCGGCATTTATCCAGGTGTTCACTCTCCCACTGCCCAAGTGCGGCCAACGCTTGGTCAGCCGAGCGTACCACTGGGAGTGACTGGTACTTCTCCGTATCTCGTAGTTCGTTGTACTTCGCGGTGATATCTCTTTTACCCCCTGCATTGCGGACATCAGTGAACTCGGGATTCTGCAGTCGCATACCATGATAGGTCCCGGATTTGCTGCCAGGCGCCAAAGAGAACACCCGTACCACAGTCAGTGTGTCGTTATCGACATACGGGGAGAAGAGGTCCATCTCTTCGGCAGTGAGTTCGGTGAAGGTAACTGCGGTTTCAATCTCCTGGGTCGCGTCTTCCGCGTAGAAGTCCTCAGGCGTTACTCTAGCCGAAGGATCGTAGAATAGCTCCAACGCGCGAAGGAAAGACGATTTACCTGTCCCGTTCCGACCTACCAAGGCCGTCAAACAGTCGCAGGGAAGTGATTCATCCAGGATCGAGCGAAAGTTCTTCACATGTACGTCTTTGATAATCATCGTGCCGCCTACCTCACCTGCCTGAAGGGATACCTGCCCTTGATGTGGTTGTGTAGATAGGAGCCTTTCGACACAGCTTGCATCAAACCTTGGTACGTTGACTCCGGCACACCGGAATACTGGTACACATCGCCACTGTGGAACTCCACTTCCAGCGTCTTGGTTTCCCGCTCATAGCCGATACCTCGGATGTTGCTGGAACGAACTGGCAGCCGCCTCAAGGCATCTCCCTTTGTCTGATATTCACTGTTCAATGCACAAAGACTCGTCGCACAGGGTGCTTATGGGTCTTAGGCTGCACGTAGACACAGCGATCACTTGGCCGCCTCCTCGACGATGCGGATCTCCTTGTCAGTCAGGCCGTAGAGTTCGTAGACGAGTTGGTCGATCTGCTTGTCGGTCGTGGTTCTCGCGAAACTGCTCGACAAGCCTCTTGATCTCCTGCGGCGCTGTCATACTTTCACCTAGCCATTCATTTTGAGATCGCGAACTGCGACCTCACGTCTCTCTCCTTCATCTCAATCAACGACAGTCTAACGAACGAGAAGCAAGGCAGCAAAAACGCTTTACCACCGTTTGCTCGAAAAGCGGTATCTCGCCAAGATCGCAAAGTGCGCCAAGGCTACTCGATTCAGATACTTACCTGAAGATCATTTAACCCGTTTTATTCCTTACTTCGCGTTTTCTGCGCGCTCTGCGAGAGGATCTGTTTCTCGCCAAGATCGCAGAGAACGCCAAGGCTAATTGATTCAGATACTTACCCGAAGATCATTTAACCCGTTTTATTCCTTACTTCGCGTCCTCTGCGCGCTCTGCGAGAGGCCCCATCATCTCCTACGGCGTGGGCATACCTCTTCCTTTGCGAGAAAGTATTGGGATCAGGCAGCAATTGAGTTGTAGAGGCATCATCCACTGGTTAGGATGTCGCCATGCTTGGGACGTGGCTGAACATCGAGGCAATTGTTGAGGACAATCTGATCACCGACGAGTGGGTCCTCGCGCAGTGATCGTCCGTGAGTAATCGGCTTAGAACCCTTCTCGATCGTTACGACCGCCGTTTGTGGGTTCTGTTTGCTGCCCGACTGATCGTTGCGGCGGGCTTCGGCGCAGCGATGCCGTTTGTCAGCCTGTATCTCTATCGTGAACTCGGTGTTTCGATGACCGTGGTGGGGACGATCATGCTGATCTCGGCTGTGATCAGCTCCATCGGCCGGATCATCGGCGGAGAGCTGGCCGATCGTATCGGTCGCAAACCGCTTATCACCGTTACCCTGGCGATACGAACGATTCTCTTCTTGATCATGGCCTACGTGATTCATGTCCGCGCACCGCTGCTGGTTGTCGCTTCGGCATTCCTCGCGGTGCGACTCGCGGGCGCGATGACTCAACCCGGGATCAGTGCAATGGTGGCGGACGTTGTCGATGTAAAGCGCCGGGTGGAGGCGTTCGGTGTGCTTCGAATCGGTACGAATGCTGGATGGGCGGCCGGACCGGCGCTGGGAGGGTTTCTGCTTACCGTTTCGTATTCCTCGCTCTTCCTGCTGACAGCGGCCACTAGTTTGATCGGCTTCGTGTTGGTTGCGGTATTCACTACGGAATCGATCCGCGTGCGTGAGCAGGAGCGGTTCGAACTGCGAAGCGTTCTGGCGACGGGCCGCGATCGCCGATTCCTCATGTTCTGCACCTTCAGCGTGTTGCTGTTCCTCGTGATGGGTCAGTTTGCCAGTACTCTGTCGGTCTTCTCCACGGAGTTCATTGGGATCAGCGAGGTGCAATTGGGCTTCGTCTACACACTGAACGGGGTCATCGTCGTTCTGTTTCAATGGCCGGCGGCGCTTCTTGCCGGCAGGTTGAGGGCAAGACGCGCATTGGCCCTCGGCTGCCTCCTCTACGGACTCGGTTATCTGTCCGTGGCGATCGTCCCTTCGTTTGTCTGGTTGATGGGATCGATGGTCCTCATCACGCTGGGCGAGGTCGTCTTTTCCCCCAGTGCAACGACCAGCGTCGCCGACATGGCTCCCGAGGGGAAGATGGGTCGCTACATGGGTTTTTTCGGGTTGACCGAAGCGCTCGGCTGGTCGGCCGGCCCATTTATTGGCGGGTTCCTGCTCGATGCCTACGCCACGAGACCGCTCATCCTGTGGGGAGCGATCGCCGGAATTGGGGTCGTCGCGGCCCTAGGATTTCGCGCCAAGGGATGGTGGGAGTGGGAGCGAAACGATTCACCCGGTCACGAATGCGGCGACGCGAATGAGACGCCCAACCAGTGACGGGGCAGCTGTTCCAGAGCTCACTCCACTGCGAAGATCCTTCCCGGTGGGACGAGGGTGACTTTGAAGTCGAGGCCCTCATAATGCCCACTGGCGGCGCTGATCTCTTTTAACTTGGCCTTGTAGCGGCTGGAGATGTGAAAGCAGATCAGTTCTTTCTTGACCTTGGCGTCCCTTGCCGTGGCGATCGCTTCGGCTAGAGTGGCGTGCTTGTACTCCTTGCGGTCTTGGTCGTCGAGAAAGGTGGTGTCGTGGCAGAGTACCTCAGTTCCTTCGATGTAGGCCGGCTTGATCGCTACAGAGTCTCCGCCGTAGGAGAACAGTCGCTGGTCGTAGGTCTCGGAGACCGCTTCTCGTCCTTTCTCGCGGACGAGCTTCACGATCTCTTCCTGTGGCGCACCGGCAAGCTCCGGTCGCAACCGATGGCGGACCTCGACGATGTTGTAGCCGAGCGAGGTCTCGTTGTGCACGTGCACGGTGGGGAACGCCTCGACGTAGCGCGGTATCTGGCCGGAAAGGAGTTCCACCCGATCGCCTTCTTGAAGCGGAATCCATTCCAGGTCGTAGTTCAGACGTTTGTTCGTCCTGGCAAGAAATGCCATCATCTCCGAGACGAGGTAGTTTCCCCGGGGATAATAGATGGCCAGTTCTTTTTCCTTGTCTCCCATGGCGTTGTTGCGGATGTTGACCAGCCCGACCAGTCCGGCGATGTGGTCAGCGTGCCCGTGGGAGAGGAAGACGCGCTTGATCGCAAATGCCTTGTTTCCCAAGATGGAGCTGGCACCCTCCCCTGCGTCGAACAAAATGCGATCGGGGCTGTAGTAGATCCACGTCGAATAAAGGCCCTTGGAGTAGATCAGAAGCTTCATCGCCCACCCTCTTCCGAAAGGAGTGACTGTCCCTCAAGGTGCGAGGGGACAGGAAGTCCGAGGAGTTGAAATATAATCGGTGTCACATCAAGGATCGAGCCACCACCACGCAAGCGCCTCCCGGGCAGGGCAACAAAGGCGTCGTCGTACGTGTGCATGCCGCTTCGAGGCGTATCGGATCCAAACAACGGGCCCGGCCCAAAGCGGGCCTTGAGGTCGTAACCATCGTGGGCAAGGACGAGCAGGTCAGGGGCACGCTCGATGGCTCTACCCGTATAGGCTTCTTCCCGAAAGAGAATCTTCGCGACGATCGGGTTTCCTTGCGGGTCCTTGAGTTGTTCAAAGGAAGCGGCGAGCTCTTTGCGCACGCGGTCATAGTCTGCTCGTGAAACCGTTCCCGTCTGCTCCCTTCCCGAGAGATTAACATAAATCCGGCCGGGCAGGAGACCGTATGCTCGCGAGGAAGGATCCAAGCGGGCAAGACCTTCGCCATCGTCCTTGAAGCGAAGAAAGCCGCTCTCCATTAGCCATGCGTTCAGGTTCACCTCGTGATGGAGGCGGCAGAAGCCGTGGTCGGAGAGAATAAGGAAATCCGCCTTTGAAGGAAGGGCGGCCTCGACGTCTCCCACCAGGGCATCGATCTCATCATAAAACTGCCAGAACGCATCGTGGAACTCGCCGACTTGTTCTTGCCCGTCGGCCCAGAAGAAGTGGTTGATCCGATCGGTCATCATCACGTGCGCCATGAACAGGTCCCATGGTTCTTTGAGAAGGGCGAACAAGGCACGCCGGCGGGCACGTAGCGTGGCAAGAATCTCATCAAAGTAGCGAGCCCGATCCACTGTCGCGAGGGCGGGATCGGGATCGATCCGATAGTCGAGTTGCCGCAGACGCGGCAGCAAGGCAGTTGGTTTTACGCCTTGGGCAAGATCGGTGCACAGGAATCCAGAGATCATGATCCCGTTGACCTCCCGCGGCGGAGTGGTGAGCGGGATGTTCATCGCGATCGTGCGTCTTCCCACCTCATTTAGCATCTCCCAGATCGTGGGCGAGGAAAGATCGTTGCTGGTCGGAAGGTGTTCGGTCATCGTAGATGGGTCTCGATCGATGAAGCCGAAGACCCCGTGCTCGGCTGGATTAACGCCGGTAGTAAACGTAGCCCAGGCCACCGAGGAGACCGGCGGAAGCACCGATCTGATCTCCACCACGTCTCCCAAACGTTTGAGGTTTCCAAACCTCCCATTAGAAATCCCCTCCTGCAGGAAGGAGCAGGGAACTCCGTCCAGGCTGAGAATGAACAGACGCCTTTTCATTTTCCACTTGAATTTCATTGGCGATGATGATTATAGCCTGCGGCTTGTTGCGCTTAAACCGAGCATACGTTGCTAATTAGCCTTGTTCGCCCTAGAATCTGCCCCACAAAAGGTGTTAAAGACATGCTTGATATAAACCGACTGCGGGAGAACCCAACTGAGATACAGAAGCGGTTGCAAACGAGGGACCCATCGATCAACATCGCGGAGATCCTCGAGCTTGACAAAGCGCGTCGGTCCTTGATCCAAGAGGTCGAGGCGCTCAAAGCGCAGCGCAACCGTGGTTCACAGGAAGTGGCGCGCCTCAAGCAAGAAGAGAAAGACGCCTCCGAGCTGATCGCCTCTCTTTCTTCCATCGCTGAACAGATCACTACTCTTGACGCAAAGCTCAGGGAGGTCTCAGCGAAGATCGATCAGCAACTCTCCCTCCTTCCCAACGTTCCCCATCCCGACGTCCCCGAAGGGACCAAGGAGCGGCGGGTGGTACTTCGCAGCTTCCAGGAGCGACCGCAATTTGATTTTCCCATTAAGCACCATTTAGAGATCGGCGAAGAAAAAGGGGTGTTGGATTTTCGTCGCGGCGCGAAGATCGCGGGGACGCGTTTTCCGATGTACGTGGGAATGGGCGCGCGGCTGGAGATGGCGCTCATTTCGTTTATGTTTTTCCACAACGTGTCCCAGGGATACACACCGGTCATCCCGCCGTTTGTCGCCAATTCGAACAGCTTCTTTGTCTCTTCGCAGTTGCCGAAATTCGCTAACGACAGCTACTACTGCGAGAAGGACGACCTTTGGTTAAACCCGACTGCGGAGAGCCTACTTGCCAATCTGCATCGGGACGAGATTCTCGATGGGGAAACGCTGCCACTGAATTACGTGGCGTACACGCCCTGTTTTCGCCGCGAGGCCGGTACGTATGGCGAGGACGAGCGTGGCCTGATTCGAGTCCATCAGTTCAATAAGGTCGAGTTGTTCAAATTCACCGGGCAAGAGACCTCTTATGCCGAGCTTGACCAACTCGTCGTGGATGCCGAGAGTGTGGCGCAAGCACTCGGTGTGCACTACCGTGTGACGCTCCTTCCCACCCAAGACCTCGCACAGCAGTCGAGCAAGACGATCGACCTTGAAGTGTATCTTCCTGCTCAAGGAAACTACTACGAGGTCTCCTCGTGCAGCAACTGTGAGGCCTTTCAGGCACGACGTGGGAACACCCGGTATCGCCCGGGGCCGGGAGAGAAGCCACGTTTTGTCCACACCCTAAACGGCTCAGGGCTTGCCACCTCGCGTCTGATGGCCGCCATCCTGGAGACCAATCAGACGCAAGACGGAAAGGTTCGGATTCCAGAGGTGCTTCAGGACTTGGTGGGAGCGCAGGTCCTATGAACGAGGTCATGATTGAAGCCCAGGATCTGACAAAGGTCTTCGCAACGCGGAAAGGCGAGATACGCGCCGTCGATGGCCTCTCCTTCTCTTGCTCGAGGGGTGAAATCTTCGGCCTGTTGGGACCAAATGGCGCTGGAAAGACGACAACGCTGCGCGTGCTCGCTACGATTCTCACCCCCACTTCGGGAAGCGCGACGGTGGCTGGGTTCGACACGCGGCTTTCTCCGGGGCAAGTACGGGAACGGATAGGGTTCCTCGCCACGGAGACCGGCTTGTATGATCGCTTCACCGCCCGTGAGACACTGCGCTTCTTCGGCCGGATCAACAAGATTCCTCAGGAGGAGATCGACCGTCGTAGCGCGGAGATCTTCACCATGCTCGATCTACATTCCCTTGCAGACCGACGGGTGGGGACCTTTTCCACCGGTGAAAAGCAGAAACTCTCCCTTGCCCGCTGCATCCTCCATGACCCACCGGTCCTCATCCTCGACGAGCCGACGTACGGTTTGGACGTGATGGCCGCACAGGCAGTGCTTGAGGCAATCAGTCGCCTTCGCGAGCAGGGGCGCACGATCCTCCTCTCCACCCACATCATGCGAGTGGCAGAGAAGCTGTGCGATCGCATTGGGATCCTCTATGGTGGCCATCTGCTCGCCCTGGGAGCGCTGTCCGAGCTACAACAGCGCTTTTCCGGGGAGGATTTGGAGGACGTCTTTTTCGCCGCCGTGGGAGTAGAAAAGGCGGGATAACCTAAAGACTGCTGATCCTTCTACAGACTCTCAAACTGAATGGTTTTGGGGCACCTCTTCAATGCAGGATGTAACGCGTGTTACTGACAGGGGTCGCCGGGACCACTATACTGTTAATCCAGACAGGATTTTGTTCACTATAAGGTTTTCACGATCAGCGCGTTCAAGGAGGCGACGATGCGAAGGAGGGCTATTCTTGCTGGGGCAACGGCTATTGTCATTCTTTTGTCGGTTCTGGTTGTGGGAGAGCAGGCTAGAGTTGGTGTCGACGGGTGGGAGAATCGAGAACCAATTCACATCTACGGCAATGATTCCTTCACCGTCGAAAACGGTGTCGTATCGGGGTGTGGAACCAGCCAGAATCCGTACGTTATCGCGGGTTGGTGCATCGTTCCTCAAGGTGGCAGTGCTGGAATCGCTGTCGAGCACACCACGCTGCACTTCGTGATTCGTAATTGCAGCATTGAAGGTGCGTCAGGTGCTGCGATCCACCTCAAACGTGTGTCCAATGGGCGCATCGAGGGATGTCAACTGCTAGGCAGCGAGCGAGGCATCCTGCTAGAGGATTCGGACTACAATGTAATTGTCGGAAACCTGATCGCCGAGAACCTCTACGGGGTAGTCATGACGCTTGGCTCCAAAGGCAACACCGTCACGGAGAACAGCTTCATCTGGAACGGCCGAGCAGCGTATGACCCGGAACGAAGAAACCTCTGGCATCGTGCTGGGATCGGCAACTACTGGAGTGGCTACGAAGGCCGCGATGCCGATGGAGATGGAATTGGTGATCAACCCTACTCGCCGCTCGGCGATCGATATCCTCTCACGGCCTCACCGATGTGCTGTGCGCTGCCAACCCCGTACCAGTCCGCTGCGCGCTGCGTGACGAGCACGAAGACCATCGTGGAAGGGGCGGTTGCTGGCAGCAAGTGCGTACCACCGTGCGTTCCCACGTGTGCACCGGTTGTCGAGGCATCGGTGGATCACGTCATCAGCTGTTCGAGAAACGAGGTCACCCTCACCGCCACCCTGTGCGCGGGAACGCCGCCCTGCTCCTACGAGTGGACCAAACCAGGGGTGGGCGTGGTGGGGCGTACTCCATCCATCACCGTCAACGAACCGGGAACCTACACGGTTACCATCACCGGAGAGCATGACGCCAGCGCCAGTGACACGGTTGTCGTCATAGCGGATGTCGCGTCGCCTGTTGTCCATGCGTCCGTCGATCGGCCCATTTCCTGCGCAGCCCCCGAGGTCACGTTGACCGCGGAGATCGCCGGAGGCTGCCCTCCTTACACGATCCAGTGGACGAAACCGGGATCGGGAGTGGTGGGATGCGAGCCGTCCGTCGCCGTAAGCGAACCGGGGATCTACACCGTCGTTGTCGCCGGAGCCAACGGCTGCTCGACAAGTGACTCGGTCACCGTCACCGCAAGCGCATCGCCGCCGATCGTCACTGCAACCGTCGATCAACCTCTTACCTGCGTGGTCAAAGAGGTCACCCTAAACGCCGATGTGTCAGGGGGTGAACCGCCCTATACCATTGAATGGACGAAATCGGGATCCGGAGTGGTGGTAGGGCGTGCTGCATCCGTCACCGTACGTGAGACGGGGACCTATTTCGCCACGGCAACCGGGGCCAACGGCTGCTCGGCGAGCGCCGGCGTCATCGTCACCGAGGACGTCGTCCCGCCGGTCGTCAAAGCCACAGTCGATCGACAGCTCACCTGCGCGGTCACCGAGGTGACCTTGACCGCTCACGTGTCGGGAGGCAGTCCCCCTTACTCCGTTGAGTGGTCCACGCCGGCCGGCCTGATTTCGCGTTCCCAGCGTCTTGCCGTTAGCGAGCCGGGAAGCTACATCGTCACCGCCACCGGGAGCAACGGCTGTACGGCGAGTGACACCGTCACCGTGAAACAGGACATCGACCCGCCGACCGTCGATGCGGGCCCAGACCAGCTCATCACGGAGGAGACGCCTCAGGTCACACTCACCGTGGAGGTCGGATCTCGGGGACCGTACACGGTCACCTGGGAGGAGATCATAGAAGGCGTCGTTGTCGGTCATTCCGATTCGATCACCGTGAGCAAGCCGGGAACGTATCGGGCAACGGTGGTCAGGGATACCGGCTGCAGTGCCAGCGACGAGGTCACTGTGAGCTCCCATGCTGTGTCAAAGGTCACGTTGAATTCAGACATAGAGGGGCTCGCCGTCTTCGGTCAGCTCACGCTCGACGGCGTCCCGATCCCTGAGACGGTCTTTTACCTCCAAACAGGCGAGACGGATCCTGTGGCCGAAGAAGCCACCACGACAACCGTCTCCTTCATCGACGTCACCGGAAAGGGAGTGATAGCCAACGGGGCCGAGGTCAGCTACATCATTCCTGGAAACGCGGCCGTCAGATTCACGATCCACGGAGAGCAGTTCATCGCCGGGAAGGAGTACTGGCTCTTGCACCTTCCCACCGATCCTCCTGGCGCGGCATCGATCGCGTTCTTCTAGAATGGCTCGTTGAAGACGCCAGCACCTGTCGGGGACGACGGGCTCGAACAGCAGAGGTCGAGGACTCATCGTGGGCACACAGGAAGCCCGCGCAACTTGAGGCAATCGACCGCCTCCGCGAGATCATCCTTCTCTGCTACTCGCATCATGCGAGTAGCAGAGAAGTTGTGCGATCGCCTCGCGATCCTCTATAAACGTGTGACACGTGTCACTGACAGGAGTGTGTTGGATCACTATACTTGAAATTCTGACGGGAACAGGGCATTCTGAAGCACGGGTTTAAGGAGGCAACGATGCGCAGGAAGTGCATTCTTGTTGGGGCAACGGGCGTTATCGTTCTTTTGTCACTTCTGCTTGTGGGCGGACAGGTCGGCGAAGGCTTTCGCTGGTGGGGAAATAGACAAGCCATTTACATCTACGGCAATGATGCCTTCACCTGTGAAAACGGAGTGATTGCGGGAAGCGGAACGGCCGTGGACCCATTTGTCATCGAGGGTTGGCACATCGACAATCCGTCCACCGATTACGGTATCTATCTCGACCACACGACCGCGCACGTCGTAATTCGAGAATGTCTAGTCGAGCGTGCACAAGCCGCAGGGATCTATCTCAACTCCGCGGTCAATGCCCGGATCGACGATTGCCAGTTGAGCTTGAACAGAAGGGGGATCTACTTCCTTAACTCGCGCCATAATATCGTCGAGGCCACTGTCATTGCGCAGAATCATTACGGGATCGTTATGGCAGCATGGTCCCGCGACAACTGCATCACTGGCAACAGCTTCATCGAGAACGGCCTAAACGCCCTCGACCCGGAACGCAGAAGCCAGTGGTATTGCGATGGGATCGGCAATTTTTGGAGTGACTACGACGGGCTCGACTTGGACGAAGATGGCGTGGGAGATCGTCCCTATTTCCGCGTTTTAGATTTCTATCCGCTCGTTTGCCCGCCGACCGCCAGGAAGGCACTGGAGGCCGACGTGCCGCCGGTGGAGACACCTTCTGCGATCGTCATCCCGGAGCCCAAGCCGGAACCGCCACCGGTGGAGACACCTTCTGCGGTCGTCGCCCCGGAACCCGAGCCGCTGATCGAGCCCACTCCAGAGCCCGAGGCACCGCAGACTGCACCGACGACCGATACCGAGTAGAATACCTACCCCGTATGTGGTCAAACGTTCGTCTGCTGTTCGCCAAGGAGATAACCGGCGCTATCCGGGATCGGCGCACCATGCTCCTGACGGTCTTCTTTCCGCTCGTTTTCTATCCGTTGATCCTTTCGGTCATCGGGCACTTCACCGCAGCGGAACGTGCCCAGATCGAGGAGCTGATTCCCGTCGTGATCGTCGTCGATCGAGCGAACGATGAGACGTTCCTTGCCCAATTGCGTTCCACTACGACTCTCACTCCGGTTCACTATCCGACTGTGGACCAAGGACTCTCCGACCTGAAAGCGGGTATGGGTCAAGTGATGATGGCAGTAGACAAGGAATCCGGCGGGCCGGGACTTGGTCTACGAATCACCCTTTACTACGACAAGACCGATCAGGCTGCAACCATCGCCGCTGCCCGGGTGCGCGATTTTCTTGAAGGCTACCTGAAAGTCACTTTGCGCGATAAGCTTGACGCATTGGGCCTCGACTACGACGAGTTGTCCCCACCGCTCAAGGTACAAGTGGAAGACGTGACCTCAAGTGAGTCAATGGGTCGGATGATCCTCAGTCGCCTGTTGCCGTACTTCATGGTCTTGGCGATCCTCACCGGGGCGATGAGTCTTGGCGCGGAGATCACCGCCGGAGAGAAGGAGCGGGGGACGATTGGTACCCTCTTGGTCAGTCAGCTCTCCCGCACCGAGATCGTGCTCGGGAAGTTCCTCACTATTCTCACCGTCTCGCTTGTTTCGTCACTGTTGTCGGCGGTCGGCCTATTGATCGGGGTTCGTTTCTTCGGTGAGGGGTTGGCTCCGGCGGGAGCAGAGGCAACGTTTTCCGTTGGTCTTTCCGCTTTCGGATGGATGCTCGCGGTGCTTGTCCCGCTCGCGGTGATCCTTGCCGCACTGGTGATGATCGTCGGTAGCTTTGCCCGCAGCCAGAAAGAGGCGAGCACGTATCTGATGCCTATCTACATGGTGATCATCCTTGTCGCGTTGGTGTCGATGACCGGTGGGGTGACCTTCTCCGGGACTCGCTTCCTCATCCCCGTAGCGAACGCGCTCTACGCGTTGCAGGACATCATCGTCGGCAAGCTGCAAACTGTTCATTTAATCTATACCCTGGCGGCAAATGTGGTGTGTGGGGGGCTGTTGATTGCCGCGTCGATTCGCCTGTTCAAACGAGAGGCAGTGCTGTTTCGAAGCTAGAAAGCCCTGCCACCTCGCAGAGCGGCAAAAAAACGCCAAGAAAAAGCAGCTTAGATGAGTCTGGCGCCTGGTAGGTGTTAAACCAGCGCCTTGTTAGAGTCCACACATGTGGTGTAACGAGGTGTCGATGAGTGAAGAGGTTG
>CAZOUO010000027.1:0-16315 GCA_964582975.1 uncultured Thermotogae bacterium
ATCAGATTCATGAACAGATGGGTGGAGCAAGAGGGGGTAGAGTCCTTCAAAGCGTTATTCAAGCAGCGCCAACGTTGGGCTTGGGGAACGTTACAGGTCTTTCTAAGACACCTGTTGGCAGGGAGAATCATGAGGGCCAAGATCCTCTTTAGTAAGAAGCTCGATCTACACTATTATTTGAGTTTTTGGGTTGTACCGTTCATCGTGCTCTTTTCTTTTCTTCTTTTGTTCCTTCACCTTTCTGGGGTCATAGTAATTAGAAATAGCTTCAGTCTAGCTTTCCTGCTCGCCAACTCCTTCAGCTTCGTCCCAATGATGGTTTTGGGGTTAGTGTCGGCGAAGAAGCCTATATACAAGATAGTGTATCTTGTGCCATTGGCAGTGCTCTACGCTTATCACTGGGTCCCCGTTCTCATCTTCGGTTGGGCCAGTATTCTTGCACGCAGAAAACCGCGTTGGGTGAAAACCGAAAGATATGCTATCCAGGAGGTGCTGGAATAATGAGCGGAAGGGTACTGCTTCTCGTTCTAGCCATCTCTATCGTGGGATCAGTCAGTCTACATGGAGTATCGCCCCAGCACTTGGCTCTCCCCTTTATCTTAGGTGCAATGATGAGCGAACAAGGCGGTGTCTATGTCCAATATCAGAACCTCCCTGCTTCTGATGAAGTGCTGATCAGAGGGCATGACGTTCTGCTCCAGAATAATAGCCTGCTGATGTTATATGCCGCTCATCGAGAAGACCGTCAGCTTGTCGACCAGCAAGTGAAGACGCTTCGGGATCACTTCCTTGAAGACCACCTTGAGTTACTTCATTGGAGGTTAGATGCAAAGATGCAGTTGATGAAAAGTTCCTGGGGCACCTATTCAAACGACCCTGGTGACAGCCTCCGGGTAGTGGAGGCCCTCCTTTTGGCGTACGACGTGTGGGGAGATGAATCATATCTCGATCTGGCCCTCAAAATTAGTGATGGTGTCAGGGAATACAATATTGCCCCAGACAACACGTTGCGCTACTACGCCTCCTGGACCTCGGAGAACGAGCCGGCAGGATATGGCGACAAGATTGTCTTGTCTCAACTCAACTTGCGGGCTATGACAGGGTTGGCTTGGCTGGACAAGTCTTGGCAGGAATCCCTTTTCGTCAACCTTCTAATCGCTTCCTCAGGAACCACTGAACCAGGACTGTTTTACCATTGCTACCTTCCAAAAGAAAAGCAGTATGAGAAAGGTGACGGCAACATGATCCAGATGGCGCAGACCGCCTACCATCTTTCCGTTTATGCGCACATTATTGGCGATGTAGCCGCTTTGGATGCAGCGCGCAACTTCCTTGACTTCGCCAAAGGCGAATATGTCACTCGAGGTAAGATCTTCGCACGATACGATCCTGATACCGGCACAGCGTTAGTCGATTGGGAAAACATCGCCGTATACGCTCTGATTGCACAAGTTGCCTTAGAGCTCCAAGACTCTTCATTTGCAGAGACCCTCGTTTCGGAGAAGATCCTTCCCTACCAACAACAAGACTCCCAGTCTCCGGTTTGGGGCGCATTCACCACTCGATTTGATGATGCCTACGCCTATGATACGCTCCAAGCTCTACTTGCCCTGCCGGAGGACGGAGACTACGTGGCGAAATTGGAACAAGAACCCATTCGTGCGGTATGGTATATCGATTGGAAGACCGAAGGATATCTGCAGGCCAGTGTAATCAATGACTTGCGGCAGATTCAATCAAGGCTCTGCCCAAATTACATCGGCCTGTTTGCCGCCACTTTCCAGACAGGAAAGACGTCCACGGATCCTCATCGCGATCCGGAGAGAACCGCAAGCGATCAGGCCCTACGTCATGTGATCGCCCAAATCCACCGCATGGGCATGGGAGTGATCCTACTCACGCCACTGTTCCCCGATGACGGAACTTGGGAAGGAGCGATCAGACCAAACGATATCGCCAAATGGTTTGATCACTGGCGGGAGATCCTCCTGCACTATGCCGAGCTTGCCGAGGAAAGACAGGTAGAGATCTTCATGCTCGGCTCGGAATTGGCTACGTTGCGAAACCGAACACAAGAGTGGAACCAATTGATCGACGTTGTCCGCAACCGCTATTCCGGCAAGCTCAGTTATTCGGTCAACTTCTGGGCCAATCGCGATGAGTACGAACAAGTCTTTGAGATGACCCAATGGAGACACTTGGACTACATTGGGGTTACGGGTTACTTCGAACTCACCGAGAAGATCGATCCCACAGTAGAGGAGCTTGAGGCGGCGTGGACCAGCGACCGAACCGGTCAGAACATTCTGGCAGATCTCGAAGCCCTAAGCAGCACATACAAGAAGCCTGTTGTTTTCTGGGAGATTGGGTACTTCAGCAGGGATGGGACGAACATTTATCCCTGGAACTTCCCTCTTCCCGGCGATGAGGACGAACAGGAGCAAGCCGATTGTTGGGCCGCGTTTCTGAACGTGTTCTCTGACATCGAATGGTTCCGAGGATACGGAATCTACGCAGAAAATGTCGGCCTGCCTAAAATTCCCAAGCTGTACAGCGTCCTAGGGAAGTTGGCAGAAGATGTACTGAGAGAGAACTGCGGAGAGGAGAGGTGATTTTATAGTGCCTGGAGCAACAAGGAGGGTTGGTCCTCTACTCGTATCAGGCTTTTTCTTCCTGTTTCTTGCCTTGGGTGGAGTGGGGAATGGTGTCTCTGAGCCATTAACCACCGAGGCTCAAAGTCTAGACGAGACCCCGTTTTCGCCAAGCATTAACGGCATTTGGTATCTCGGATGGACTAGGGATGCTTACAACTCATCAGCAATCCCCGAGGAGTTGACGAGATTGAAAACGGAACTGGCGGTCAATTATGTCGGGATCGTTGTTCCGCTGTATCAAGACTCCCTGACCTCAACCGATCCACATCCCGACCCAGACCGAACACCATCCCTGGCCACCTTAGCGTATGTTACCGAGCAAGCCCATGAGTATGGGTTGGGAGTTGTCCTGCTACCCTATCTGCGAGTCGATTCCCAACGTGAATTCGAGGGAGTCACGCTGGGGAACTGGGTGGGAGATCTCAAGCCAGAGGATGTCGGGGCATGGTTTGATAGCTGGCGCGAGATCCTCCGGGACTGTGCAGCGTTTGCTGAGAAACATGACGTAGAGATTCTGCTTCTCGGTTGGGAGTTTGAAAGCATGCTCACCCATCATGACGAATGGCAAAGAACCATCACACAATTGAGAGATCACTACAGCGGCAAGCTGTCCTATCTCACCAACTGGTGGGTAAACCGGGACGAGTACGCCAGGGTTGTCGACTGGACGCCCTGGCTATCTCTTGATTTTATCGGGGTCAGCGCTTACTTCGAGCTAACACGGAACAACGACCCTACCATCGAAGAACTTGAACAAGCGTGGTACGACGATGCGAACGGTCAAAACATCGTAGAGGATATGGAAGCGCTCTTCGCCCAATATGATAAACCCATCGTTTTTTGGGAACTGGGTTATCAGAGCAAAGACGGTACCAATAAAGCCCCCTGGAATTTTGTGCGGCAGGCTGCACCCGATGAGGGTGAGCAGTCTGATGCATTCGCTTCTGCCTTCAAAGTACTTGGGAATCAGCCGTGGTTCGCGGGCCAAGTCATTTGGGGAGAAGATGTCGGTCTGCGAAAGGCTCGCAGCTCCTATACCATTCTGAACAAAAAGGCGGCAACAATCCTGAATCCTCGTCTGCCCAATATTGAAGAAGAAGTGGAAGTGACCTTTCATGAGGTCGCCGGGACAACCGTGGGCATGTTCACTAACGCGACCGAAGCGACGGTGGACGGATTCTACATCGAGTTCGACCGCGAAGTGACTATTGTCAGGATCATCGAGTTTGGGGGGTATCTCCCCATGATCGGGGAACGAACCGGGACCACCTTCAATTTCGGAAAGGGCGAGCTGATCGGTGGAGGGATGGTGGAGCTAGACTGGAAACCAGCAGACGCGAGGCCCGTCTTTTTCCGATGGTAAGACTAAAAAGATAACAAACGAGGAAGAAGTCAATGATAAATCATCATACACTATGCTCTATGTGCTACAAGAAAAAACGAAGGCTCTCCTGGGGCATCTTCGTCATGTTTCTCTTTCTTGTTGGCCTTCAAGCCCAGACTGAGGATTGTCTTAAAATCCCACTAGTCCGCCTCGAGAGCAAGCACGTCGAAGTTGGCGAAGAGGCAGTTCTGGCGCTCATTCTTGCAAAGGCCCCAAAAGGCCTAAGAACGTATGATATTTTCGTCTCTGTAAGGAATAGCAGCGTTGCGCTCATCAGCTCCGCTGGTAAAGGAGAAGCGGTAGATGGACTACTGTTCCAAGTGCTGGAACAAACAGGGGACGCGATTAAATTTCGCGCGCTGAGCCTTTTTGAAACCCGGATACTACCGGGAGCTCGAGATATCGCTTTGGCTGATATACATGTGACTGGGCTGAAAGAGGGGAACACGAGGATGGACGTGAGGGTTGATGCATTTGTTGATGACGAAGGGAACAACGTAGCAGCCGTCGCAGAGTCGGGACTGCTGGAGGTCGTTGCCGGATCTTCGGGAAACTCCCCCGGCGAGGTTTCAGCTAGTGCCGCTCAAGACGTGGATGAAGACGACTCACATGGGGAAATTAATGGTAGTGAAATGCTGACACTGGAGAATGTAATCCAGTTTGCCTTCAACGTGGACAGCCCAGTTGTCCAGACACAGATCGACCGCTTCGACTTCGACCACGACGGCGACGTCGATTTCGACGACGCGGTGGAATTGGCAAAGTTGGCAAAGATGACCCCATCCGCTTTCGAGCAAAGTGCGTATCGGCTATTTGACCATTCCAATGCGGTGAGAAAGGCGATTTCGCAAAGTGACCCGTCGCTTATCCAGCAACAAAGCGGAGGAAGTCAACCAGCCGGTCAAGGTGGATATTCTGACCACATGGACAGCCATTACCAGGGAGAAGCCCTCTTTGCCAAGGCCTTGCGGCTCAAACAGCGCGACACAGAGGGATCTCTGGAGAAAGAAAACCTCGATGGGAGAATCACTGATCTTACACTGCTTAACCACGATCCACTGAGCGTAAAGATCGAGTTTGAGAACACGAGCGCAACCGTATTGAATCCCGAGGGATGGCTAGAAATAAGAGACATAACCGGTGAGGCGATCATAAGCATCCCGATAGAGGCCTTCCCACTTGTTCCCGGTGACAAACAGTTCATAACGTGCGCAGATGAAAACGGAGAGTTGCATCCGGGAACGTACCTTGCCCTTGGCGTCATCGATTTGGGCACTGGCTACTGGGTGGCGGGACAAAGGATGTTCGTGATCGAGGGAAAAGACAAAGGTTGACAGGATGATGATATTGTGGGTGCTGCTGAGCAAAGACGTTGGCGTTGAGAAGATTCACAATCCCGTGTCTATTGGAGAGCGAACATGCCGACGGTAACCCCCCCAAGCAAGCCTGCTTCCACGAGCAGCAGATATGAGCTCAAGTACCTGATCAAACCCGATCTTGCTCAAGAGATAATCGCTTTCCTTGAACCCCACGTCGAAATGGACGATTATTGCTGCAGAAGCGACACGCGCAGTTATACAGTTAGAAGTATTTATTTCGACAGCCCTGATTTTAAATGTTTTCACGAAAAAGCAAACGGACAGAAAGTCAGAGAGAAGTTAAGAATTAGAACCTACAATAATCCTGCATCTGCTCCTGTCTTCCTCGAGCACAAAAGAAAAGATGGCTGTACCTACGCGAAGAAAAGGCTACTTCTCAATGCAGGTACTCTCAAAGCCATAGAAACCCTGGGCTACAACTATGTAAATACCTCGGGGCCATTGAACAATAATGATCTGCTCCTCGAGCGGCTTTTCTTCCGCATGTCTCGCAATGCATATTCTCCTGTTGCCCTCGTAGTCTATGATCGAGAAGCGTACATCTATCCCGGCCAAGAAGCCACTAGAGTGACCTTTGACAGGAACCTTAGAACAAGCATGTTCCCCGATTTAAGTCAGATATGCGATGAGGAAAAACTAGAGTATGTGCTATATAGTTGGACTATTTTAGAAATCAAGTTTACGTATATTGTCCCGAGATGGTTAAGGCAGCTGAGTACACACTTCGATTTGAGGCGACAAGCCTGCTCAAAGTACTGCACATCTGTGGGGCACTTTCTCGGTGAAATCCCCTCTTATAAGGACGGTGTGGCCTATGTTTGGACAATCTGATCCCGGTCTTCTGTCACTAATCGATGTATGTAGCGCCGTCGGCATCAGTCTGCTTTTTGGGGTCTTCGTCGCGTTTATCTACCGAAGAGTAACTCCAGACGCGAACTACTCCGTGTCAATTCTGCGGACCCTCACCTATCTTTCGATGATCGTTGCGCTCGTCATGTTGATCATCTCCAACCAGATAGCGCGTGCCTTCACGCTTGTCGGCGCTCTCGCCGTTATACGGTTTAGGACGCCTATCAAGGATGCGAAAGATGCAGCATTCATATTTCTTGCCCTGGCTGCTGGCATGGGTGCAGGCGTAGGGTTGTATCTGGAAACAGCCTTGGGAACTATTCTTATCGGTCTATTTATGATGTTGATCCACCGCACACGATTCGGCTTCCGCGGCACAAAAGAGACGCTCGTCAAGTTCATCGCGCCGCTCAACGGGGGGGAAGATTTTGTTTATCATAAGGAGGTCTTTGGCAAATACCTTCAGAACCATAAGTTAGTCAACGCTAGATCCTTCCACGAAAGTGAGAAAATAGAACTGACGTTTCTGGTTAAGCCTTTGACAACAACTAACATGATAGAGTTCTCCCAGGCGCTTTCTTCCATACCGGAAGTAGAGAAAGCATCCGTGATAGTCTGCGATGACGATGATCTTGCTCAGAACGTCTACTAAGGTGACGTTGAGTATTCACTACGAACGTACAGCAGAGGCAACATGAGGAGGTGACACGAGAGTGTGTTTTACTGAGACAAATGCAGACCGGCGTTTGCTAAGATGCTTTCTCTTCGTTCTTCTTGGTCTGTGCGTCGGCGAGGCAGCCGTTTCCACCCACGCACAGTCCGTCATGATTAATGAGTTCTTGGCTTCCAATGGCAACATCCTAGCTGATGAGGATGGGGAGTTCGAAGACTGGATCGAGCTATACAACCCGACAGCCGAACCGATCAACTTGGTGGGCTACACTCTGACGGATGATCCAAAAGATCCCAAAAAGTGGGCATTCCCAGAAATATCAATTCAACCGAAGGGATTCCTTCTCATTTGGGCGTCTGGCAAGGATCGTCGAAGGGCGGGGCACTGGAATTTCGCCTACCCGCTAATCCTGGAATTGGGCAGTGCTGGGTTCCATGATGGTGACGCAGCCCGAATCCTGGTCAATGGGGAGGACAGGTCACTCAACGCCAGAGGCCTGAATGTTGTCAGACTTGATTCTCAGGGCAATTTTGTGGAAAGCACTGCGTTTGATACTGCTTGGGATGACGATGCTGCTGCCAGTCTTGTTCGATACTTGAATAAGGTGCCAAGTGGGGAAATCCTGATTATCGCAGTCAAGGACGAAGCGTCCGCCCGATTGAAGCCCGAGGCAAGGGCTGCATTGGAGACGCTTGGCAGCGAACATATCGGTCACCTCAGAGAATGGGACTCCTGGGGCATGATATCCCTTGTGGGGCAAGGAAAACTTGTGGAGGGCTATCGTCCAAGTACTGAGGGACAAGCTACCGCTTACTTGGCAAGCAAGATGACTCTGCACACCAATTTCAAGATCAACAAAGATGGAGAGTTCTTGGCTCTCTACTCTCCTGCCGGCACGTTGATCGATTCGGTGAGCTCTGGCAAGCAAGCACGGAATGTCGCGTTCGGCCGTTGCGCCGATGGAAGTGAGAACTGGTGTTGGTGTTTCTTCGCCGAGCCGACTCCAAACGCTTCCAATGATACCTCCTGCGCCACAGGGTTTGCCGAACCACCAGAGGCCTCTGCAGGCAGTGGCTTCTATGAAGGACCCATCACGGTAAGCCTGTCCACCAAAACAACGGGCGCGAAGATCACCTACACTTTGGACGGTTCAATACCGACCCCCGCCAGCCCCCGATATGTCGATCCCCTGACTGGCTCACGATATGCAGACCCCTTGATCATCGAAAAGACACGGGTCGTCCGAGTCCGCACCTTCGGGGACGGACTGATTCCAAGCACCACAAAGACGTATACCTATGTCATCAACGAGGACGTCCATCTGCCTATTCTCTCCTTGGTAATCGATCCAGTGCATTTGTGGGACAACGATACCGGGATCTATACGGAAGGCCTCTACCCAGCTTATCCCAATTATGCGCAGCGTGGGCGAGAGTGGGAACGACCGGTATCCGTGACTCTTTTTGAGGACGATGGCTCCTTGGGGTTCGCATCGGAGGCAGGAATCCGTATCTTTGGAGGGACTACCAGAGAGTTTCCAAAGAAGAGCTTCATCCTATACTTTCGGGAGGAATACGGCAACGGTCAGCTCAACTACCGAGTATTCCCCGAGAAAGACATCGATCGTTTCCAAAGCCTTGTCATCAGGAATGCGGGAAATGACGGCTACGGCAGTAATCCTCGAATTCGCGATCCCTTGATGCATAATCTCTTCGCTGAAGAGGGTTGGATTTCCTCCGCGAAACGATCTGTTTTCGTCTACCTCAACGGGATCCCGTGGGGTATATACAATCTGCGCGAACATGTTGATGAAGACATCATTGCTTCTAACTGTAAGATTAGGGATTTTGATTTTATCTCTGAAGAGAGGGACATCGAGGCCGGAGATGCCGCCCACTGGGACACCACGCTTTCTTTCTTCACAACAAGTGATTTGAGCATTCATGACAATTATGTCAAAGCGCAGGAGTTCATCGATATCACCAACTTTACGGATTTCCAGATTTTCCAGATCTATGGTGGAAACATCGATATGTGGGGAAACATAAAGAGATTTCGACCGAGAACCCAGGAAGGCAAATGGCAATGGATCCTGTGGGACATGGACCTTGCCTTTGGCCTAGAACCAGAGACGCCGGTTTCACATAACACCCTTGCCTGGCACACAAGAGACAGGCACAGACCTGATTTTGGCCACGATTGGGCCGACGGTGACTTGTGGATAACGTTACTGCTCAGGAAGCTGCTGGAAAACGAAGAATACCGCAATTTCTTCATCAACCGCTTTTCAGACCTGCTGAATACCACGCTACACCCGGAAAATGTCATCGCCAAAATCGACGCACTGGCGGCGTGCATTGAGCCAGATATTCCTCAAGAGATGACCCGTTGGAGCAGTGAGTGGGAAGGATCTATTGAGGAGTGGCTAGCCAATGTTCAGGAGCTCAGAGACTTTGCACAACAGCGGCTTGGCATCGTGCGAGACCACATTGTAGAGAAGTTCGGGCTTACGGGTGTAGCGTCCCTGGCTATTGAGGCGCCATCAGGTGAAGGCTCCGTGCGAGTCAACAGTATTTTGCCGACCACTTATCCTTGGCACGGCGCGTATTTTCAGGACGTGCCAGTGACGCTGCAGGCTGAACCTGCCCCGGGCTATCAATTTGCCGGGTGGAACGACTCCTCTCTACCAACGAGCACCACAGTCACCGTTTCATTGCCCGAATACTACGACATCCGAGCTAGGTTCATCCCTGCCGAAGAGTAATCACCTACCGTAGAGATCAAGACGACAACCCCTCAACGCCGCACGTGCTCGCCAAACCTTCTTTGAGCCTTATCCAATCTTCTTCCTACTAAACTATGGACAGCACGGCGAGCAGAGCCGGAAAGAACAACAGGGGGTCTCCGCCTGTGTCAGCACCAGGCTTGTCCGGCAGCAGCCGTGGGTAATGGTAGCAACCTGGCCGCATGTGCTACATCGCCATCCCCAGCAACGGCTGTACCCACAACATCGGTTCCACCCGCAGCAACAGCTGCACGGATCGTAGAGCCTAAGCGAACGAGACAGGACCCCTACGGATGTCTCGACGTAGAGGGTATAAGTCCCAGCAGGGACGGATGCACCGGAATAATCCGTTTGCGACCACGTCCCATCCCAGTCTGACGCATAACCCACCGGGTCAAACTCCACCGAATAGACCGTGTCGCCGTCCGAATCAACGACGTACCAACCCAATATTTGCGTATCAGGGCAGCTGCAACAGCAGCAGCACCAACCGGAGGTCTTCTGGTCTTCGATCATGAACACAATCGGTTCTCCCAGCCTGTACCCTCCACATCGACTGCTGGCAGCGAAAGCCACCGAACCGAAGATCACCGCGCCCAGTACCAGGCCCACCACAACATAGCATCGCACCCACTTACTTCCCACCAACCTCACCTCCTTAGTTTGACGACCTAAGTGTACACCAAAATAGTGGCCGGTGTCGGACTAGGTTAAAAACAACTGACTTCATCGTACCGAAAAGTTGCCCCGCAGGCTCCACGTCCAAGTGTAGACATTTGCACGTCTACCCCTTGGTCACTAGATTGGTTCACAGAGGAAAACAAACGGCTTAGAGAGGAACCTCCTTTGAACTGGCAAATGCCTTAGAAAGGTTGTTCCGAGCACGAGGAGGGAGCGATAGAGATGAAAAGCAAAGAGCGTCGCTCGGGTCTTCAGCCGAATCTTGAGGCCCTGTTCAAGAATGCGCTCAATGGGATCTACCAGTGCGCGGAAGATGGCGAGTTTCTTTCTGTCAACGCCGGGCTGGTACGGATGCTTGGATTCGAGACGGAAAACGAGCTGCGAGCGACGAATCTGTACGATCTGTTCATGTCTTCCGAAGACAGGGCGCTCACAGCCGAACATCTCAACAAAGAAGGCAAGGTGGAGAACGCTGAACTGACCCTGCGGTGCAGGGACGGTAGGCCAGCGGCAGTGCTTCTCAATGCTCGAGTCGTGCGCGGTCCTCAGGGTGTAGTGCTTTATCACGAGGGAATAGTCACCGACTTCACACGACACAAGCGCCTGGAAGAGGAGTTGGAATACCTGGCGACCCACGATCCACTGACAGGGCTGTACAATCGCCGCCAGTTCGAGGAGATACTGGAGCGCCACCTCTCTGAGGGCAGGCGCTACGGAAATCACGGAGCTCTATTGTGGATGGATCTGGACGCATTCAAAGAGATCAACGACAGCCTCGGCCACAAGGCAGGGGATGAATTGCTCGCGAGCCTGGCGCAGAAGATGAAGGAGACGCTCCGCGAGTCCGATGTTCTGGCTCGGCCCGGTGGCGACGAGCTGGCCTTCCTCCTTCCCAATGCAGACGCGAAGCAGGCTGAATTGGCCTCCACACGCATTCTTGGGGTGATAAGTGGGCACGTCGTTATGATCAGCGGCCAACCAATCCGTACAACAGCCAGCATCGGCATCATCTTGTTCCCCGAGCACGGAACTGAAGCCGGAGAGTTGCTCATGAAGGCTGACATGGCCATGTACCGCGCCAAGGAAGAGGGCCGAAACCGGTTCTGTAGGTACAGCCCTGATAAGGACCGCTCGGCAACTCCCGAATCCCGGATTGTGTGGGTGAGACGCATCCGTGAGGCTTTGGAAATGGACGGTTTCGTGCTCTTCGCTCAACCCATTCTCGATCTGAAACAGCACCAGATCAGTGGCTACGAGATTTTGTTGCGCTTACGAGGCGAGGAAGAAGAGCTCATCCTTCCCGGCAACTTCCTTGATGTTGCCGAGGAGTTTGGTTTGAGCAGTGACATCGACCGCATGGTGCTGGAACAGGCAATGCAGGTCATCACCCAAGTTCGCAAACAGGACTCAGAGATATTCTTCGCCGTCAATCTCTCCGCCAGGTCTCTTTCAAATGAGGACCTGTTGGCCACGATAAAGGGCGAGCCTGCTCTGAAGATCATAAGCCCGGGTAGTCTGGTATTGGAGATCACGGAGACTGCTGCTATTTCCAACATTCACGCGGCCAAAGAGTTCGTCCACACGCTCAAGCTGCAGGGCTGTCAATTCTCCCTCGATGACTTCGGCATGGGCTTTTCCTCCTTCTACCAACTGAAATCTCTGGAAGTGGATTACCTGAAGATCGACGGTAGCTTCATTCGAAATCTGGCGCACGACCCCGTTGATCAACACCTGGTTCAAGCCATGGTTCATCTTGGACGAAGCCTTGGAAAGAAGATGATCGCTGAGTGGGTCGAGGACGAAGAGACGTTGGACCTGCTACAGGAATACGGAGTAGATTGCGCTCAAGGCTACCACATAGGCCGACCCCTGCCATTGCCTGAGGCCCTTCGCAATTGAGGAACGATCCATGTCGTTACGTTTGGTACGGGGATGATGAATGCCTCACTAATCCTGTGCGAGAGGTTCAATCGCGGCAAATCTACTACGTTGCCGCTGTCCCACTTCCAAAAAAACGGCCAGCAACAAGGGGAGTGATCGCATTACAAGGTTTTTCTTGCCGCGAAATGAGGCGAACCGGATTCTCTTCTCATAGCCTCATCAGAATCCGCTCGTTGAGCTGACTAGCCATGCAATCTGGTTACAATGAATAAGCAGAATAGCTTTCCTTCGTGAAGTAGGAGGTGATGCCTGTGAAAGCGATCTTTGTTACCACTCTTCTAATAGGGCTTACCTTGGTGTGCGCGTTTCTTGCTCTATCGGACGAAGTCCTTGTTGTTGGTACATGGAACATCGAGGACTTTCCATACAGTAATCACCAAAAGCGCGCGAAGAAGATACAAGCCATGGCCTATCTGATCACGCAGTATGACATTGATATTCTCGCTTTGCAGGAAGTCACCCACGATGACAAGAACGGGTTTGTGCCGATCCAAAGTGAGCTGATCCCCAGGCTCGGAGGCAGTGATAAGTTTGGATATGTCGTTAGCTCCATGGAGGCAAGCGACAGACTCGCCTATGTCTACAACAGAGAAAGGATTATAGTCAGCTGCAATTGGGAAGGTAATGCGTGTTTAACAGAGTTGCAAGAGATAGCCTTGCCTGGTCAAGGTTCCAATCGTCCTGCCCTTGTGCTAGATGTTAACAAGGGAGACGAAGAAACCGGCTTCGACTTCACCATTCTGAACATACATGCGGAGTCTGGCCGGACCGAATCAGCCACTCTCAAACGTGCCCAGCAATTTCGCTTGCTCGGCGAGTGGATTCTGCATGAGCTAGTTGAAAACCAAGATTGGAGGGACGCGCAAGATCAGGACTGGGACCTTCTCCTAGTTGGTGACTATAACGAACTCTGTGATACGGGAGAGGATGAAGATGGGAGTAGGTTGGATCTGCTCGAAACGCTCTTGCAGTTTAGCCCTGCTGGTGACTCCACGGTCGTCTTGTCGGACGACTGGGCGATTGACCACATCGCTGTGACGAAGTTGCCCGGTGGCGCACTGGAGGAACTTGAGTCTGGACCGGAAGTAATCAGGCTCTATGAACAGCCTGATTTCTGTAGCATTTTCGGAACCTGTACTGCCGCCGCGTTTGATCAGGAGATCTCTGACCATTTGCCAGTAATTGCGGTGTTCAGAAACCAGGATTATGATTAGACTCGGACTGGCTGAATGAGCGAGCAATCCGGATTCGAGCTGCTGCACTTCGTTTCAGCGAAACCTCCAATCACCAGGCAGGCCAGCATTTGACAATCGCAACACGGAAGAGCTATCAAGTCAATAAGGAAAGCTACTTCTAGGGTACACATTGAGAGTACTTAGCCAAACGACTTTATGGACTCTGAACGGACAAATCCCAGGGCGACGCTTCGCATGTCGCCTCAGGGAAGGATGACTATTGGCACGATAATGGCTTTTCCCACTCCCGCCCCGATCCAGAAGTTGTATCGTCCGGGCAGAAGATCGCTGGTATCGATCACCAGCCAGTATGTGTCCTCAGCGTCGCGGTCAGAGGATGCGTGAGCAGAGGTGTTGCCGATGGCTCCTCCGCCGGCAACCTCGCTGAAATCAGACACAGCGCAGATCCACGGCCTAGCGGGGATGTTCCTGCTGGCTTTTGGAAGTTGTAGGTTCACTTTCAGCCTCTCCCCCACGCGATGCTCTGTCACTGGGAGATCAGCAAACAGGCTGTTTTCATCGAGAAGCATTGGGTTCGGCACCCCCGCGCTTGCCACCAGGGGCCTGCCCAACGCATCAAAGCCGTGCGTGATGATTCCCTGATTGGTGTGCCAGTTCTCCGCCACATCAGGGCCGAGGGGATCGGTACGCTCCATCGAGGCAAAGATGCTAGCATCTCCTGCCGGCCAGCCGTCAAGCTCGGACTTGAAAGCGTTCGCTGTATCGACGATCTCGCCCTGACCGTTCACCAGCAGAATGACGTCCCCGAGGTCCGAGAGTTCTAACTCGTATGGCGGCGCGGTATCGTAGACTAGATCAGCAGTCACGTTGCTGACGGTGGCATCATGCCACCGCTCCAGGAAGTAATGACTATCATCCTTTTCTTCGGATTCGTAAAGGACTAGCCAAGAGATGTCGTCCATGTCGTTCTTGACAACGCTAACCGATGGTATCAATTCATAACCAGCGAGTTCATCTAGCGGTATCGTTGATGGCATCAGCATTCCATGTAGCTTGACGCTTTTCCAGCGGTGCTCATCCGGAGTATATGGGTACTTGCGCCGCCACCACAGGGTCCAGTCAGTTAGATCGACGGACGTCGCTCCCAAGTTGCGCAATTCAATCCACTCCCCCCATGGATCCACGGCCGTGCCGGCCCATGCCACTTCAGAAATGATCACTTTTCCATCGTACGAGCTCTCTATGATCTCTTCACGACCGGCGATGTGGCTCTCGGATATCCTTTCATCATTAGCAGATTCTACCTCCAAGGTCACTGCTGCAGATGTTTGATCGGCAGCGATTCTTCCAAAGACATCGGAGGCGGCGACCGTGGCAAAAGTTCTCAAAGGCCCAGGCAGATCGCTTTCCACCACAGTGCCAACAGCGGTCGCGGTGGTGCTTTCTCCTGGGGCCAACGTGCTGGTGCCCAAGCCAATTAAACCCAGCAGCTCATCGGTGAGGCTGATGTCCATCAGCGGTACATTCCCGGTGTTGGTCACGGTGTAGGTGTAGGTGATCTGGTCATGCAACCGAGCAGACGTGGGATCGGCAGTCTTCGTCACCTCGATCGCTAGCTCCCCAGAAGGAAATAGGTTGACGACAACTGGGGCCGAATCGCCTGCCACCTGCTCGCCTGTTGGAGAGACACCCACCACTGTCGCAACATCCACAATAGGCCACGGAGGGTCGCCTGCTTGAACGACATAGACGGCGTTCCCAATAGTGCTTTCTCCCGGGGCCAACATGCTCGTTTCCAGGCTAATCGAGCCCAGCAGATCGTCGTTTACTCCAATGTCGGTCAGGGTCACATCACCGGTATTGGTCACGGTGTAGCCGTAGGTGATCGCGTCTCCGACATAGGCTTCAGTGGCACTCGCTTCGATTAGTAGGCCGATAGAGGCGTTGCTCGCCAACGAGACAGTCACCGCAGAGGATCTGGCGCTGACTGCAGCTCCCGCGGGCGGTGTGCCTGTCGCCGTGGCTGAGTTCACTAGCGGTCCCGGCAGGTCGCTTTCCAGTACCATGTAGGACAAAGTCCCGCTGGTGCTCACTCCCGGTCCCAGTGTCGTTGCGCCGAGTGGGATTGCGCCCAGAGCTTCGTCGGCTGCACTGACTTCTGTCAGCGTCACGTTGCCTGTGTTGGTTGCGGTGTAGGTGTAGGTGATCGTGTCACCTACCGTGGCTCTAGTGGCACTTGCCTCCTCCACAATCCCAATCGACGGTTCCATGGCAAAGAACACAGCCCGTACCGTCTTGTTGGAAGTCATCGTCATCGATGTTGGATTGGCGCTCCCACTGAGGTCCCCTTCCCAGTGGTCGAACTGATAGCCCGGATTCGCTGCTGCCTCCAGAGCAACTACTGAGTTCATGTCGAGAGTGTGAACCCCCACTTGAGGTGTTGCAGTCCCACCAACGCTAGGGGAAACCTGGATTGTCAAGGTGTACGTACTCTTGGTGAACACCGCGGTGACGCTCTTGTCACCGTCCATCGTCACTGTGTCGGGGTTGCTGCTGCCGCTCACGTCCCCTTCCCAGTGGTCAAACTGCCACCCCGTCGCCGGGGTCGCCTCAATCGGCACCACGTCCCCGTAGTCATAGGTGTGGGTCCCCACTGGGGGAGAGGTTGTCCCTGCTCCTGACGGCGACACCTCCATCGTCAGCGTCACCGCAATCTGCGTGAACACCGCGGTGACGCTCTTGTCACCGTCCATCGTCACTGTGTCGGGGTTGC